>CAVUMJ010000335.1:0-10366 GCA_963741375.1 uncultured Pseudomonadota bacterium | reverse complement strand
AACCTTGCATCCTTTCGAGGGATTGCCTAATGGCGAAGAATGTTTCGCCAAAGTCCAATTTGGCGCACTAAATCAATCTTATGCTTGAAGAACGTGGTTTGAAACAACGAGAGGCAACCCCTCTGACCTGTAATTCACCTAATACCGTGACTAAACGCGACAGTGACTGCCCAAAACGGTCGAGTTTCCAAACATCAAGCGTATTCCCTGCCATCAAAGATTCAAGGCAGTTGGTTAGTTCCGGTCGCTTGCTGGAAGTGCCGGTAGCCGTATGGTAAAGATATGCTGACACTCTGCCTTCTTGAGGACGGCAATCTGCAAATCTGCTTTTTGATCGTCGGTCGAAACCCGTGCATAGCTAGATTTTACGGCTATATTTTTAGACAAATTTATTAGACTTGCAAGTCATTGATTTCATGCGCCTTTGTTCTTTTCTAATAAACCTAGGTTTTTTGGACAAAAAAACACTTTACATTGTAGAATACACAATGTAGAATTTAATAGCAAACTAAGCAAACTAAGCAAACTAAGCAAACTAAGCAAACTAAGCAAACTAAGCAAACTAAGCAAACTAAGCAAACTAAGCAAACTAAGCAAACTAAGCAAACTAAGCAAACTAAGCAAACATCATCACATTAATAAATACATGAAAATCGAAGAAGTAAGGAACAAAACCGTTTCAATGGGTGATCTTGAAAGATTTATTTTGCTTGCAATTCTTAACAACCATAATAATAGTTATGGTGTTGAGATACGTCATGAAATCAAGGATAAGATTGGAAAGGATGTATCTGTTGGTGCGCTTTACACGACTTTGGAAAGGCTTGAATACAAGGGTCTAATAAAGTCTAAAGAGGGCGAATCGACTTTAGAACGTGGCGGACGAGCAAAAAAATTCTTTCAGGTAACTGCGTTGGGACATACTTCATTGAACCAATCTCTTAGCGAGATTGCTTTGATGGCTAACGTCAATCCAATTGCAATCTGATATGTTTGATAAATTAAAGCAATGTAATGATAGAAAAGTAAATTACAAAGTAGACCTTGAGATTATAAAACAACTTGAATTATCCCATGATAAGTTTGAATATCTTATAACACGTGAAATTTATAAGGGGAATCTCGATCCCAAAAGTATTGCAGAGATTCAAACTTTTGTGGAACGACAAATAGATATCAGTTTAAAGCTACGAAATAAATCAGTTGCGTTTGGAATCGAAGAAACTAAATTATATCAGCCACCAAAAATAGCTGAATACCTTTTATTTTTATTTATTCCAAAGCAAAATAGGAATGCCGTATTAGGAGACCTAGAAGAAGATTACCACTTGGCCTTTGAAAAATATGGTCTTAAAAAGGCTCAATTCTTTTATTGGTGGCAAGTGGTAAGATCAATTTGGCCATTAATTTCGGCGGTTGTTTTAAAACTGATAAAGTTGCTATACAACGATATCGTTTCAAAATCTTCCATTGGTAAGTAACTAGGCTTTGCTTTTGTATAACACTGAACAAGTCGTTATTTCGGATTTTCGAATCATCAATATCTACTATAGACAATCCTGACTGTTGCAAATCAGCCACTATCTAAAGCTTTACATAGTGGCTGTTCTTTGCTCTTCAGTGCCTTATAAAGTCGAAACCTGATTATCAAATTGGGCGATTGAATCTAGCCTTTTATTTTGTTTACGATGTCTAAAAAACCTTCGTTTTTTAGACAATGAGCCGCAAATCTGAAGAGCTGACTGGTCAACATAACGTCCTTTATATTAAATTAAAACCCTGAATAGGAATGATCATACGAGCTTTAACAAACTTACGCCCTGCTACAAACCCAAATATCCACCCGGCTAACGCCATTTTGCTTTAATACCCCCGCCAACGCGGAAGCAGTGGCGCCGGTGGTCATCACGTCATCAACGATTGCAACATATTGATAATTTAAAGGTTTAACTACGCTGAACGCCTTGCTGATATTGGTTAGGCGCTCGGTAGCCGATAGACTGGCTTGATGGGCGGTATCCCGGTGTCGTATGCAGCAATGTAAATCCATGGGAATGTTCAGTTGCCGGGATAAATGTCTGGAAATTTCAATAGACTGATTAAACCCCCGTTCCCGATAACGATTGTGGTGCAAAGGCATTGGGATAATGCATTCCGGCAATTCTGTGGAAATTTGCAGATGACGCGCCAGTATTGTCCCAAGCAGTCTGGCGTTTTTATATTGCTGATTAAACTTAAGCTGTGAAACCAGGTAACTCATGCTGCCTTGATATAAAAAAGGCGCATGGGTATCGTCGAAATGTGGAGGCGACTTAAGGCAGCGGCCGCAAAGTTGCGGGGAATTAAACGTGACGGCGAAACTTTCCGCGCAGCGGTAACAGCAGTCTACATTTTTGGATAGATCGGCAAAACAGTCCCGGCACAAGTCCAAGTCATCAAATCCCTGATCGCCACATAAAATACAACGTGGCGGCAGTAATTTATTTTGTATAATATTTAGCCAGTTGTACACTTAAATTTATAAAATAGGTTGATAACTATAAAATTGCTAGCTTATACTGATTTGGAGATAACCAGAATGTCGGTAACACCGGAAATAAAAATGATAAATACCACAATTCGTCATGATTGGCAGCTTAATGAAGTAGAAAAATTGTTTGCACTGCCTTTTAACGATTTAATCTTTCAGGCGCAAACCACACACAGGCAGTTTTTTGACCCCAATCAGATTCAGGTTAGTAGTTTACTCAGCATTAAAACCGGTTCCTGTTCTGAAGACTGCGCTTATTGTCCGCAAAGCGCCCGTTACGATTCTGATTTAAATCCGGAAGCATTATTGCCGGTTGATTCCGTCATCAAGGCTGCTGAGCAGGCCAAGCAGCAGGGGGCGTCACGATTTTGCATGGGAGCCGCCTGGCGCAGCCCTAAAGACCGTGATATCGAGCGGGTTGTGGAAATGGTGAAAGCCGTTAAAGCTTTGGGAATGGAAACATGCGTGACCCTGGGGATGTTAACCGCCGAGCAAACTCAAACCTTAAAAGCCGGTGGGCTGGATTATTACAATCATAATCTGGATACTTCCGAAGATTATTATTCGGAAATTATTACCACCCGCACTTATCAGGACAGGCTGGATACGCTGGCTCGGGTTCGTGACGCCGGCATCAATGTTTGCTGCGGCGGCATAGTCGGTATGGGCGAGTCTGCAATCGACCGGGCCAAACTATTACAGGAACTGGCTAATTTACCCCGGCATCCGGAAAGTGTGCCTATCAATATGCTGGTTCAGGTTGAAGGTACGCCACTACATGGCGCGGCAAAACTGGACCCGCTGATTTTCGTGAGAACCATTGCGGTTGCGCGGATCTTGATGCCGCAATCTCGCGTGCGTCTATCTGCGGGAAGAAACGAGATGAGTGATGAAACCCAGGCTTTATGTTTCCTGGCAGGCGCCAATTCCATATTTTATGGCGATAAGTTATTGACCACGGATAATCCGATGACCAGTAGCGATCATGCCCTTTTTCAAAAACTTGGCATGCATTTGGGAGCATCCAGCTACGCCTGATGCCTAATCAATTTTACAATTTTACTGCCGATCTGGATAAGCTCAACCGGCAAAGCCTGTATCGCAAGCGTCGAATAGTGGATGGGGCGCAAGGGGTTTTGCTCAATTTAGAAGGCAGGCGCTTAAATAATTTTTGCAGTAACGATTATCTGGGCCTGGCAAATCATCCGCAAGTGACATTGGCGTTTAAACAGGCTGTTGATCTTTATGGGGTTGGCAGCGGCTCTGCTCATCTCATCTGTGGGCATAGCCGCGAGCATCATGAATTAGAGGCGGAGCTGGCGGCTTTTACCGGACGAGATAGAACTTTGCTGTTCTCGACCGGCTACATGGCCAATATGGGGGTGATTTCAGCCTTATTGGGCCGTCATGATGCGGTATATGAAGACAGACTGAATCATGCTTCCTTACTGGATGGCGGTTTATTATCCAAAGCCGGTTTTAATCGTTATCGTCATGCGGATGTCGCCGATTTGTCTGAAAAACTGGCGCTAAGCCAGGCTAAAGCCTTGATTGTGAGCGATGGGGTTTTTAGCATGGATGGCGATCTTGCCCCTGTGCCGGAATTGGCGGACATTGCCGGCCGATTTCAGGCAGGATTGTTGATTGACGATGCGCATGGTTTTGGCGTATTGGGTGAAACTGGCGGAGGCGTGGCCGAGCATTTTCAATTGGATCAACAGCAATTGCCTATTCTAATCGGAACGTTAGGCAAAGCTTTCGGTAGTTTTGGGGCGTTTGTCGCAGGTTCTGCCGACTTGATTGAAATGATGATTCAACACGCCAGAACCTACATTTATACAACCTCCTTACCCTCTGCTGTAGCAGCGGCAACCCGCGCCAGTCTTAAATTATTGGTGGAAGAGTCCTGGCGGCGCCAAAAACTGCAAAATTTGCTGCATCGTTTCAGAAATAACGCCATACAGCTGAATATACCTATCAGCAACTCGTTTACGGCTATTCAACCTATCATTATCGGCGATAGCCATAAAGCTTTGCAAATCAGTGAATTATTGTTGGAGCAGGGCTTTCTGGTCAGCGCCATCAGGCCGCCGACTGTACCGAAAGGTACGGCCAGACTACGTATCACCTTTTCGGCCAATCATGAAGAATGGCAGGTTGACAGCTTATTGGAAGCTTTGGCTAAGGCAATTGCCTGATGAGCATTCATTCCGAGATTTATGGCCAAGGCCGGACTTTGGTAATGATACATGGCTGGGGGATGCATAGCGGAGTTTGGCGGGAGTTTGCCAAGCAGTTGTCTAAAAGTTTTCAGGTAATTTGTATCGATCTGCCCGGACATGGCGGCAGCGACGCCATTTCGCCATTTGATCTTGAACGGATTGCTGTAACTCTGATTCAGGCTATACCGGCAAAACGTTTCAGTTTGCTGGGCTGGTCCTTGGGTGGAACTATTGCAATAGCCATGGCTGACCGTTTTCCTGAACGGGTAGACGCGTTGATAGTGTTGGCGGGAAATCCGCAGTTTGTTAAATCGATGGATTGGCTGGGTGTAGAGGAGGAGATATTTGATGCGTTTTCAGTACAATTGCAAAATGATGTGCAGAAAACCCAGCTACAATTTTTAGCCTTGCAAACTCGTCATTTGGCTGATGGAAAACGCTTATTCCAGCAATTGAAAAAAACATTGCTTGAGTATGCGCCGCCCAGTTTAGAAATTATGCAGGCCGGATTGGCGATTCTTAAACAAAGTAATCTTAGACAAACTCTTACCAACCTGAGATGTCCTGTCCATATCATTCAGGGAAATAAAGATAATTTAATTCCTTTGGGAAATTCATTTGCTTTGCAATCATTAAATCCGTTGATTAAGTTGCATATTCTTGAAGATGCCGGACATGTGCCGTTTTTGTCGCATCCTGACCAATTGTTTGAAATTATCGACACAGTTTTATGATCAGCGCTCATCGATTAGACAAAGATGAAGTTAAAAAAGCTTTTGCCAGAGCGGCTAAACGTTATGATGATTTTGCCTCTTTGCAAAGACAGGTGGCAGAGGAGTTATTGAAGAAATTTTCTTTGCAAAATGATGTTGGGTCAGTATTGGATATCGGCAGCGGAACAGGATATGTTAGTAATCGCATAGCCAAGTTCCAGGAATGTCAGCAATTGGTAGCCGTAGATATTGCCCTGGCAATGCTGGAATGCGGCCGGGAAAACATTCAAGGTTTTAATAGTAAATTTGTTTGTGCAGACGCTGAAAAGCTGCCTTTTGCTCGGCAAAGTTTTCAGCAAATATACTCTAATCTGGCTTTACAATGGTGCCAGAATTTGCCGGCAGTATTTGCCGATTGTCACCGCGTGTTAAAAAATAACGGTCAATTGGTATTTTCCACTTTCGGTCCTGCAACGCTAACGGAGTTGAAACAAGCTTGGGCTTCAGTCGATGAATTTACTCATGTGAATGATTTCGTTCTGCCTGAGCAGATTATGGCTGGTTTGCAACAAGCAGGCTTTAAATCGATTCATTTAGAGACCACGACTTATCAAAGAAATTACTCTTCAGTTTGGGCGTTAATGCATGAATTAAAAGGGCTAGGCGCTCATAATGTGAGTTCTTCCAGAAACAGGAGCATCACTACCCGCCGGCAGATACAAAAAATGATAAATAGCTATGAACACACAATGGCTACGGACGAATTATTTGCCAGTTACGAAATCATCTTCGTAAAAGCCGGAAAGTAAATCATGGCTGCAGGTTTTTTTATTACCGGTACGGATACTAATGTTGGTAAAACATGGGTCACTGTGGCATTGATGCGAAAATTAAAGCAATTAGCCCTTTGTGTCGCCGGAATGAAACCGGTAGCTTCAGGTTGTTATTGGCGGCAAGGCAAATTGGTTAATTCTGATGCCTTAATGATTTTGGAAAATTCCGATTTCCTGCCGGATTACTGTCAGGTTAATCCCTATGCGTTTGAATTGGCGCTTTCACCGCATATTGCCAGAGGACATCAAGAAATTCAATTTTCTTTGATTCAGGCAGCTTTTACAGAATTACAAGCCAAGGCGGATATAGTGGTGGTGGAAGGTGCCGGCGGCTGGCTTTCACCTTTTACCACGGCATTGGATAACGCCGGTTTGGCGGAACGCCTGCAGCTGCCTGTTATTTTAGTGGTGGGAATGCGTTTGGGTTGTATTAACCATGCCAGGTTGACCTATCAAGCCATTTGTCAAAGCACTGTGCCTTGCGCCGGTTGGGTGGCCGTTCAGCTTGAACCTGAAATGCCGGGTTTGACAGCCAATCTGGAATATTTACAGCAAAGTCTCAACATACCGTTTCTTGGCAGCATGCCGCATTTGTCAGCGCCGGACTTTGATTATTTGGCGGCTAGACTTAAAAGTGTGGAATCCTTGATATAGATCAAAATCAAAAACACGCAGATGACGAAAATGCGAACTCCATTATAAAAACAACTTGGAGAAATGTTATGGCGTTAATTACGTGGACTGCAAATCAATACGGTACCGGAGTCGGTTTTGCCGATCAGGAACATCAAACTCTATTTGGTTTGTTGAATAAATTGTACGATGAGGCCACTGGTGGCGCTGCTCGGACAACAATAGGCGCATCGCTTGATGCATTGGTCACATATGTTGTGGATCATTTTGCTCACGAAGAAAAAGAAATGGTGGCAAAAGGTTTTGGCGGTTATGATCGTCACAAGCAAGAGCATGAAGCGTTCATAGGCATCGCAGCAGATTTGCAAAAAAAATTCCATGCCGGTCAAGCAGAAGTCACAGAAGATGTCGGTCAATTGGTAAAGGGGTGGTTGGATAACCATATTCCAACATTTGATAAAGCTTACTCGGAAGCCCTGAAATAACCCTTTAAAATCATCTATCCGTTGATTTACGAAAGGCTTGCGGGCAGTGATGCTCACAGGCCTTTTTTATATTAGTTTCAGAAAACATTAAAGCTCTTCTGGTTTAGATAAGTTTCATAGGTTAGAATTATATATTAACTATAATTATGTAAATGGAAGGTTCGTCGGTTTTTCCGGCGGAGCTAATTACAAAAATAATAACGCATACAAGTTTATAACTACCAACGGGAGGCTACTCCGTGAAAATATTTAAGCAACTGCTCGCAAGTCTGGTGTTGATTGCCATGGGATTGAGCACTGCAAATGCGGACTATACACTTAATCTTATGCAGGGCGCGACCCAGCTCAGTCATGAGCTTTACGATTTGCATATGCTTATTCTGTGGATTTGCGTGTTCATTGGTGTTGCCGTATTCGGCACCATGTTCTATTCAATTTTCCATCACCGAAAATCCAGGGGGCACAAGGCTGAACAGTTTCACGAACATACTACTGTCGAGATTATCTGGACTATCATTCCAACCTTGATTCTGGTTGGCATGGCTATTCCGGCAACAAAGGCAGTAGTTCATCTTGATAATACTCAGGATACCGAAATGAGTATTAAGGTGACCGGGCACCAATGGTATTGGAATTATGAGTACCTCGATAGCGGCGTACACTTTGAAAGCCATTTGGATGCAGGTAGTGAGATAGTGCACAGGATTAATGGCAAAGACTCCGGCAACTTTCCAAATTACTTTAAACTTCTCAAAGTAGTAGAAGGCGTCGGCACAAAAGGCAAGGAAATCAATGCTGCAACACGTAGCCCTAGCGTTAAACCGACTGATGTTCCAAATTATCTATTAGATGTAGATAAACGTCTGGTTGTTCCGGTTAAAAAGAAAATTCGTTTTCTGTTTACCGCCAAAGATGTTATTCATTCCTGGTGGGTGCCTGACTTAGGTTGGAAAAAAGACGCCAATCCCGGTTTTGTTAACGAAGCTTGGACTTCAGTAGATCAGCCGGGTATTTATCGTGGACAGTGTACCGAGCTTTGCGGTCGCGACCATGGCTTTATGCCGATTGTGGTGGAAGCTATGGAGCAGGATAAATATGACGCCTGGGAAAAAAGCACGCTGGAAAAACAAAAACAGGCAGCGGATCTGGCCGATTTGTCTCATGCGGAATTGATTGAAAAGGGAGCGGCGGTTTATCTTAAAAACTGTGTGGCTTGCCATCAGATTGATGGAACCGGGGTTTCAGGTTGGTTTCCTGCTCTGAAAGGTAGTGAGAAAGTGACTGGTAACATGGATCAATTGATAGGCTTCCTGCAAGCTGGCACAAGTAAAATGCCATCTTTCCGGAAATTGGCGGATAATGATCTTGCAGAATTAATTACCTTTATCAGAAACGCTCCGGAAATCGGTAATAACGTGGGTGATGAAATTCAACCCAATAAAATTACCCCGAAATATGACGACGATGAATAGGCTTTTCATTTTATCATTGAACGCAGTTTTTAATTTTTGTTGAGGTATACACTATGAGTGCTGTGGCGGCTGATCATCACGATCATGAGCATGAACATGAACATGAACATCATGGCCCAATAAAGGGTCCCTTACGGTGGTTGATTACCACCAATCACAAAGATATAGGCACAATGTATCTGGTTTTCGCGCTGGTGATGTTTTTTGTCGGCGGGATAATGGCATTAGTCATTCGTGCGGAATTGTTTGAGCCGGGCTTACAATTTGTCGATCCAAACTTCTTTAACTCCATGACTACCATGCATGCATTGGTTATGGTGTTTGGGGCGGTCATGCCTGCATTTGTGCGCTGAAGTACCCATCCTCGAAGTTGCGCGCGCGCTGAGCATCAAGTTATACAACAAACGTACCACCTGCGAAGACTGCGGCAAGAAGAAGCGTGAGCGATATGTGAAGCGCATCTTGCGGGCGTGTGGAGGAGTGTAGCATCGTGGCCTGTTGGAAGGGAGGCAGGCGCGATGACGCAGCAAGAACGCAGTAAGCAAGCGCGACGGAAGTGGCGGGGATTACTTTCCGAGCAGGTGCGGAGCGGGCAGAGTGTGGCGGCGTTTTGCCGGGAGCGCCAGTTGCGCGCGTCGCATTTCTACTGGTGGAAGAAGCGGCTGGGGGCGAGTGGGGCGGAGAGGTTTGTAGAAGTGAAGTTGGCGACCGCGGCACCGACCCTGAGTGCGGGCGACGATCGGCGGGTGGAGGTGGTACTGAGGAACGGCCGGAGTCTGCGTGTGGGGCCAGGATTCGACCCCGCCTTGGTACGGGCGCTGGCGGCGGTGCTGGAGAGCGCGGCATGAGAGGGTTGCCGAGCTTGCGGGCGCTGGACGAAGAGGCGGCGGGCGGGCCGCGGGTCCGCCTCTGGCTGGCCCTGGAGCCAACGGACATGCGCTGCGGGTTCGACCGGCTGGCGGAGCGCGTGCGCACGGTAATTGGCCAGGATCCTCTGAGCGGGCATGGGTTCATTTTTCGCTCGCGGCGGGGCGATCGCTTGAAAATTCTGACCTGGGATCCAGATGGATTTATTTTGTGGTACAAACGTTTAGAGGTTGGAGTTTTCAAGCTGCCCCGCCCGGAAGGGGCGAGGCGGGCGGTGGAATTGCGGGCCAGCGAACTGGCGATGATTCTGGATGGGATCGATGTGTCGCGGCTCGAGCGGGTGCCGCGTTACGAGCGCCCGGTGGGATGAAGGAGTGCTGTGCCGGGCCGAAGCTTGGCCGTGGGCAATATTCCGACTTTCCCAGAAGAAAAATATCTTGATGGGATGTAACCATTCGCGTATTACTACGTCTAAGCTGACGTGGCTACCCTGAAAGTTCCCCCCGAAGCCTTGCCGGAAGATCCCGTCGCCTTGAAGACGCTGTTACGGGCGGCGCTGGCCGAGCGCGACCAGGCGCAGCAGCGGGCGGAAGAGCAGGCGGCGCGGGCCG
>CAVUMJ010000334.1:0-5916 GCA_963741375.1 uncultured Pseudomonadota bacterium | reverse complement strand
GATCACAATCGAAGCATGCCGTTAAATCAGCTTGCCGGCTTATTCAATCTGCCGGTTGAGTTTTATTGTTTGCAAAAACAAATTAGGGACGAAGATCAGCAAGACTTATTGAACTATCCACTAAAAACGTATTTTGATGAGCTTAACGACTTTGCCGATACCGCAGCTCTGATTGAAGCTATGGATCTGGTCATTTCTGTCGATACTTCGGTAGTGCATCTTGCCGGAGCTTTGGCAAGGCCGGTATGGGTGCTGCTTGCTTACGCCCCTGATTATCGCTGGATGCTCGATAGATCAGATAGCCCGTGGTATCCAACCGCCAGTTTATATCGCCAGCCTGCACCCGATGATTGGCAATCAGTTATTGACAACGTCCTAGTAGATTTGAGCGTTAAGATTACTGAATAACTTGATCTCGCCGCTATATGATGCCTTGCGTTAATTAAACATCATGATATAAAAATATGTTCAGGCGCTAGTCCGGCCTTATGGTTTTGGTGCATTTGCCGGTAAGCGGCTTCTATGTTTCGGGTAAAGCGCGGAGTATCAAACAAGGCGGTCGTCAACCGGTTTGCCGCCAGTTTTGCCTTGATGGCCGCCATTTTCTCAGGATGAGCCGCCAGTTCAATAGCCAGTGCTTCATATTCGGGCAGAGATGCGGTAATCAGCTCCGGCAGCTCAATGGCGGTTAACAAACTGGCGGCCATGCGGCTGGCAAATGCTTGGCCGGTGCAGGTCAATACCGGCAAACCGGCCCATAGCGCATCACTGGCGGTGGCGCCGGCATTGTAAGGCAAGGTGTCCAGAAACAAATCGGCTGTCCGGTAGCGAGCCAGATATTCCGGTAGAGGCAAGCTTTGGGCGAATATCAGCCGGTTGGCCGGAATGCCTCTGCTAGCGGCGGCCTGGCGCAAATTCTGCTCGGCAAGCGGGTTTTCGGCATACAAAAACAGCACGCTGTTTGGAGCGCGCTGCAAAATGCGCATCCAGCTGTCAAACATCAGAGGATTAATCTTATAAGAATTATTAAAGCAACAGAACACAAAAGCCTGGGCGGGTAAACCCAGTTGTTCACGGCTGAAGCGGATGTCGGCAATTTGGCGGCGGCTGTCATTGACTTGGTAACTGGGTAGATAAACCAGTTTTTCAGTATAAAACTTTCTATCAGCTTCAGGAATCAATACGTAATCGGCAAACAGATAATCCATATATTCTGCTCCCATGCTGCCCAGATACCCCAGATAACTGATTTGAACCGGCGCCGCCCGCATGGCGAATATTCCGGTTCGGCTATCTTTGGTATGGCCGGCCAAGTCCACGGCAATATCAATTTCCATCTGTCCGGCCAGCGCTGCAACTTCCTGATCAGGCAGATTTTGTATGTCGATAAACTGATCAAAATCTGCCGCCAGTCGTTCGGTCATCTCATCTTTGGTGAAACTGAATGAAAAACCGAAAACCTCAAATTTTTGCCTGTCATGGCTTTGATATAATTGAGCGGATAAAAAAGCCACAGGATGAATGCGGAAATCCCCGGAGAAATAAGCAATCCTGATGCGTCTATGCTCAGTATCAACAACGCCGGCAGGCAAAGCAGGGTTCGGTGGAAATTTATCCTGAGCCCAGCAATTAGCTACTTTTTGTTGAATGGCTAAATTATCGGTAAGAGTCAATATCTGAAATGGTAACGCCATTTTCTTGTTACCATCAATATTGGCAATAATTTCGCTAGTTTCTTGCGCTAAATTTTGCCAATCGCAACACAGCAGTTTGGAAAAAAGTCTCTGTCCGGGCAAATACTCGGAATCCGGCTTAATAGCCAAGGCCTTATCGTAACAGTCTATGGCTTCGCTAAATTGCTTAGTTTCCTTAAACGCCACACCTAAATTGCAATAAGCTTCGGTCATATCCGGTTTAAGTTGCAAAGCCAGTTGATAACTGGCGATAGCGCTATCGAACTGTTTTAAATCTCTAAGCAGATTGCCGCGGTTAAAATGCGCCAAAGGAAACTGGTTATTAATGGCGATTGCTTGATCAAAATATTTTAACGCCGATTCAAATTGCATTAACTCAACCTGAACATTTCCTAAATTGCAATAGGCTTCCGCATAATCAGGTTTCAGGGCAATCGCCCGTTCATAGCATGCAATTGAGTCCTGAAAGCGCTTAAGTTGTTTAAAGGCTATTCCCAAATAAAACCAGGCAAAAGGCTGGTTAGCATCAATTCTCACTGACTGTTCAATAAATCCCCGGCATTCGCTAATATTACCCATCTGTAGGGCTACAGTGCCCAATAAACTCAACAATTGACTATTGTTAGAATAAGATTTCAGCAAGGTTTGGTAATGTTTAGCTGCTTCAGCCAGCTTTCCGGTCTGATGGAAGGCTATGGCTTGCTGAAACAAAGGCTGATCGTTTAAAGGATTATTGGTGTTCATATGAAAATATGTTCGGGCGCAAACCCGGCTCTATAGTTTTGGTGCATTTGCCGGTAAACGGCTTCTATGTTTTTGGTAAACGCCTGCGTATCAAACAAACCGGTATTCAGGCGGTTTGCCGCCAGCTTAGCTTTTATGGAGGTTATTTTTTCTGAATCGCAGGCCAGTTCAATGGCCAGCGCCTCATACTCGGCTAGAGAATAGCTAATTAACTCCGGCAATCCAATAGCTGTTAGCAGACTGGCCGCCATGCGGCCGGCAAATGCCGCTCCTGCACAGGTCAGTACCGGCAAACCTGCCCATAAGGCGTCGCTGCCTGTGGTGCCGGCATTGTAGGGCAGGGTGTCCAAAAATAAATCTGCTGCTTGGTAACGCGCCAAATATTCGGGTAAAGGTAGTCTTTGCGCAAAAATCAGTCTCTCAGGGTTTACACTGTTTTTTACTGCCGCCAGCTGCAAATTCTGTTTAACCGTGTCATTTTCCAGATTCAGCCAAAGCACGCTACCAGGAACCTTGGCTATTATCCGCATCCAGCAGCTAAACAGTTTTAAATTTAACTTGTAGGTATTATTAAAACAGCAAAATACAAAACCCTCTGCCGGTAAACCAAGCTGATCGCGGCTAAATTTGACATCAGCTATTTCCCGCAAACTGTCATTGACCTGATAACTGGGTAAATAAGCAATTTTTTCGGAATAATGCTGTCTGGCCTGTTCCGGAATAAGGCAGTTATCCGCCAGCAGATAATCCATATACTCGGCGCCGATTGAGCCGAGAAACCCGATATAACTAACCTGCACGGGCGCAGCCCGCATTGCGAAAATCCCATTACGGTTTTCGCCGGTATGCCCGCCCAAATCGACGGCAATGTCTATTTCCAGTTTTCTGGCTAATTCAGCCGCCTCAATATCGGAAAGATTTTGGATGTCGATAAACTGGTCAAATGCCTTCTCCAGTCTGGCTGTCACCGCGTCCTTAAAAATGGACGAGGAAAAACCAAACACTTCAAAATCTTGTCTGTCGTGCATTTCGTACAACTGTGCAGTTAGCAACGCTACCGGATGATGGCGAAAGTCTGATGAAAAATAACCTATACGGATGCGTTGATGCTCAGGATGCGGGGATATCACCGGCAAAACAGGGTTGCCGGGGAACTTTTCCCGAACCCAGATTTTGGCGACTTTAAGCTGTAAAGCCGGGTCGTCACTGACGGCATGGAAGATCATTGGACTAGAGGCTTTAAAATCGCCTTCCACTTTGGCAATCAGTCCGGCTATTTCCTGATCCAGGTTCTGCCAGTCGCAAAGCATTAATTTACTAAACAACGCTTGTCCGGCAACAAAATCCATGTCCGGGTTAATGGCCAATGCCTGATGGAAGCTGTGATAGGCATCGCCGTATTGTTTCATCTCCATTAAAATCATACCGCGGCAGACATAAGCTTCCGCGTAATCGGCTTTAAGGGCAATAGCTTGATTACAGCTTAACAAGGCCTCATCAAATACTTTAATATCCTGCAGAAGAATGAGGGCCCGATTATAAAAAGCTTCGTAACATCCAGGATTAACCGCAATGGCCTGATCATAACAGGCCAGAGCTTCCGCAAAGCGGCGCAAGCTTTTCAGGGAATAGCCCCAGTTATTATAAGCATCAGCCAAATCCGGTTTAAGCTGTAGGGCTTGTTGATAACAGAGCATGGCTTCCTGGTAGCGTTTTAAGTCTTGCAGTACATTGCCGCGATTAAAAAACACATTGGCATCGCTATTTCTAAGGATCAAGGCTTTGTCAAAAGTAAGCAATGCTTCGTCATAGCGTTCCAATTCTCTATACACGCTGCCAAGATTGCAATAAACCTCGGCAAAGTCCGGCTTCAGGGCAATAACTTGTTCATAACAGCTTATTGCCTCATTGAAACGGTTTAAATCTTTAAACAGATTACCGCGGTTAAAATAAGCCAGTATCATGTCCGGCTTAATGGCAATTGCCGTATTAAAGCTCTGCAAAGCTTCCTCAAAACGTTTCAACTCAGTCAGGACATTGCCGCGATTGCAATAAGCGTCGGCATAATCAGCCTGTATGGCGATAGCTTGGTCATAACTTGCCAGGGCTGCCTCATAACGTTGTAAGCGTGACATGCCTATACCCAGAAACAGATAGTTTTGCGGTTGCGAGGCATCAATGGCGATAGCCCGCTCTAGATATTGAACGCTTTCTGTAAAATAACCGATTTTGAGCAAAATTAACCCTAATGAAGATAGTAATTGATAGTTGTCAGGAAATCGGCTTAATAAAGTTTGCAAGATATTGGCGGCTTCAGCCTGTCTGCCGGCTAGAGATAGCGCCATCGCCTGCTGGAATAAAGGTTGATTTTCCAAAACAGATGGAGGTGTCTTCTCGAGAGTATGCTTTTTTGAGGGAGGTTTTTGCTTCATGTCTAGTTTTATCGTCTGCTTTCGTATTTATATGCCCGCAATCTTGTTTTCCAAATCTTTTAGCATCCGGGCGATGACCGGCTGCCAATCATCCGGAGCCGGTTGACGATACAAAGTGGCCGTTGGATACCAAGGGCTGTCTGATCTGTTTAACATCCAACGGAAATCCGGCCCGTAAGCCAGCATGATCCAAACCGGTTTTGCCAACGCCCCGGCCAGATGGGCTACTGAAGTATCAACTGAAATAATCAAATCCATTGCATTGATCAGCGCCGCAGTATCCAAAAAGTCGTTAAGCTTATCAGCATGGGTTTTGATTTGCGGGTATTGCAATAAAACTTGTTGATCCTCTTCCCTGATTTCCTTTTGTAGGCAATGGTATTCTATTGGTAGAGCAAGCAGGCTGCTAAATTGAGCGAACAGCAAACTGCGACGGTGATCATCATGATGAAATTTAGATCCGCACCAGGTAACGCCGACGCGGAAGGCGGATTTCCCCCCCAACCGGGCATTCCATAGGCTCTGTTTGTCATTAGAAACATGCAAATAAGGCACTGCGGCAGGTATCGTGGCTAAAGTGGTTTTAAAAGCCAAAGGCAGGCTCATAACCGGGCAGTAGGCGTCAAAATCCAAATTTGCATCGCCACTTTTAAGCAAAGTGTAGTTGCCGCCAAGACTGGACATTAATGGCGTCAACTCCTCCTTCACTTCGAAAATCACTTTGGCGGCATGTTTTTCGAGCATGGGTATGTATCGGCAAAACTGAATGACATCCCCAAAGCCTTGTTCAGGCATAATCAACAGAGTTTTATCATGTAAATCCTCATCCCCTAGCCAGAGCGGCTGCCGGTAATTTCTGAAAATCCGCTTAAAGCTATCCTGCCGCCACCGCCATTCAAAGAGTTTCCAGCCTTCCTCATATTGTCCGCTTAGAATTTTTAATATGCCTTTGCTCCATTGGGCATTGCGGTCATCAGGGTCTAGCTCTATGGCTTTTTCGTAATCCGCCAAAGCTTTGTCCATACGTTGCAGGTATTGATAAATGT
>CAVUMJ010000333.1:0-7868 GCA_963741375.1 uncultured Pseudomonadota bacterium | reverse complement strand
GAAAATTGCTCATGTTAAAGCCCAACTCATGCATGACTTGCTTGACGCTATCCATAAAAGGCTCCGGACCACACATAAACAGGTGCCGTTCCATAAAGTCAGGAGCCACCATCTGTATCATCTGCGGGCTAATGCGTCCTGTGAAACCAGTCCAGGACTCAGTGCCGTGCCAGCCGGAAGTTACCGTCACCGCGACCTGAAAACTGCGATGTCGGGCGGACAGCATTTCCAGTTCCTTACGAAAAATAATCTCGCTAGGGTTTCGGAAACAGGCCAGCAGTTTGACATCCACATCCGCCGCCGTGTCGGCAACCCAACGCGACATGGACATCACCGGGGTAATACCGCTGCCTGCACCAATGAATAGCATTTTGCTGGAAGGATATTCGAAACAGGTAAATTTTCCTGATGGTCCTCTGATATTTAATCTGTCGCCTAGTTTCACATTATCGCACAGCCAATTTGAAACCAATCCACCCTGCACGCGCTTTACGGTAATTTCCATAACATGCGGACGCGACGGCGATGAAGACATGCTGTAAGAGCGTTGAACGGTCTTGCCGTTGATAGGCAATAAAAAAGTGGCGAACTGCCCCGGTTTATAGGAGAACAACATAGGCATTTCACCGACAAAACGGAAAGTTTTGACATCATGGGTTTCTTCAATGATATCGGCAACCACCAACGTAGTAACACCTTCACTCCACATGCCGATCGCCTCCCGGTTATCGATCAAATGTGACAATAATGGACAGGGCGGCGGCGGAGCAATCTTTGGAGTATAGAAAAAATCAGGAATTTCTGGCAGTTCTTCAAGATCTAAAGTATCGTCCTGCTCCATATCCGGAAGGCTAGGAAGCCGAAATTGCAGTTGATAACCGGGAATATCCACCAAATAGCCATCCCGCAACAACACCCAATGTTCAGGTTTCATTTTTTTACGATTAACTAAGGTACCGACAGCCGTATCCAATGCTTCAACGTAATAGCGCTGTCCGTTCTTGATAATGCCTATATGGTACATACCCAGCTTGTAGGACTCCAATTGAATATCAGCGTTGGGATGCCTGCCGATAATTGTCACTTCATCAAGATCATTCAACATGATCTCATGGATAATATTGCCATTTCTTAAAATGGACATTTTATCGTTAGCGGCCAGGTTGGAATCAAAACCTTTAAATAAATTGCTTACCCAAACATCACCGGTTGCAGCCAATTTTTTGGATGGGGTTTCCGCTGGTTTTTTTTTCGGTGAATGTTCTAAGAAAACCGGTTTTTTCTTTTTAAATAATTCCTTTGCCCAAACATTGTCGATTCCGCCAGAATTGTTATTATTGTTTTGCATAGTTTAAACCATTGAATTTTAGAATTATTTTGTGATATCAACAAAAATGTTTCTCATATTGCCACCCGCCAAATAAGCCTGCTTTTGGACGGCATTAGCAAAATCCCTTGGGCCGCAGATAAACACTTGCCAATTAGTTAAATCCGGGACGGTTTGTCTGATTAGCTGACTCGCCAAACCCTTGGGAACTGCGTTTTCAGATAATTCTTGAATACAAGAAAGATATTGGAAGTTAGGAAAATATCGGCTGATTTCATTTAATTCATTGCTAAGATATAACTGCGCCTGATAATCCACTTCATGAAGCAAATAAATAGCTCCTCTATGTTCTTGTGCAAAAATATCCTGCAAAATACCGATCAATGCGCTTAAGCCGCCATTCTTGGCAACCAGTAAAACAGCCTGATTCACATCATTAAATTTGTAAACCATGCGCCCGATGGGACCATAAAGGCTCATCAGGATTCCTGCACGGAGGTTCTCGACAGCCCATTTAGTAAAGCATTCCGTGTTGCTTAAATCCAGATGTATTACAATCTTGCCGGTTAAACGAGAATTGGCAGGCGATACAATCGGACATTGAGCGCCAATATGGTCATTGTTGAATAGAATTACCGATTGGCCGCCCTTATAGTTAAGAATGATGTCTGTGCATTGCAAACTAATACTCAACAGCCCCGGCTGAAGATGATGCGCCTCGGTAACAGTTACTGGTAACTCCATGGCAACTGCTTCCTGTGGCAAACTAATTTCCATGTCTTGTTCTGGTTTACAAGCGCAAGCAAGAAAATAATTCTGCAATTTCAGAGTATCATTCAGGCCTTGCTGCGAGGCAGTTGGCGGCGGTCCTCTAAGGGAGCACATTAAACAGGACAAACAGATCTGTCGACGACAGCTATTGGGAATAGCAGAGTTCTGACGAAGCAATGCCTCCAATACGGTTTCATCCGCTTGGCAGGTAAATTTTTTACCTTGATAAGACAGTTGCATGGCTTATCCTAAACAGTAAATGGTTACTTAGATCTTTCTCAATTAGCGCCCCAAAACTTCGCCACGAAAGGTTTCCAATATCTCCATCATTTTACCGATCTCTTTTTCCGGCACCCGCAGCTCGCTCAACGATTCTTGGAAAAGCTTGGCCACCTGATCAAAATGAATATCGGTTAAACCCATACTTTCGACCAAATATTGATGGCTAGCGCGAATATCCAGTCCTGTATATTGGTAAGGTCCACCGAACGCCATGGCTAAAAAAGATTTTTGCTTGAGACGTTGACTTTCCATATCGGTATCTTCAAAAAATTTACCAACCAGTTCATCTTGGAGGACTTTCCGGTAAAACAGATCAACGGCAATCTCCATGGCTTTGTCGCCGCCGACGCGATCATATAGCGGAATACCTTGTAACTGAAAAAAATCGGCTTTTTTAGCGGCGGCGCTGTCTGTACCCCAATCAATGCGTTTTTCTTCCTTCTTTAACAGTGGAATATGCTTGGAACATTGCACATAAGCTTCTTCAACCTCGACCATGATCCAGCGTTCGGGCTGCTTCGGCCCTTCCAGGCTGATTTCATCGAGTATGCTTTGCGGTAAATGTTCCTTATATTCCAGCAACTCTTCATGCTCCACAATCCGCGCCTTGCCATTAACATGCAGGCCAACGGTATCTTGAAAAAAATCGATCACTAATAAACCGATATGCGGATTTTCAATAATGTTGCCCAGATTGGCAAAAACCCCGTTACCGCGCCGCTCCGGGTAAATAATATATTTTTCACTCAGTACCCTGATAAACCCCGGGGTGCCCAATTTTGACGTACAGTCACATTCGCCGTGACGGTCAGCCGTAGAAACAAACATAAATTCTTGCTTGACTATGAACTCCTGCATTTTGGGCGCCAAATAATCCAGAACTTGCGCATTATAAAAAGCGTTTGCCCTATCCTCAGTACCGTATTTCTTTTGCAAATGATGCTCGCCATCGGAACCGGGAACAAGCGTTGGTGTAGCAGAATACTCTAGGGTAATTTGGTCTTGATCCGGACCCTCATCAGTCGAAAACTCAGGACTAGCAACAGATGGATCATTTTTAGTATTAAGAAAACCAAACAGAGGGTTTTTGAGCTGGTCCATATTTTTACCCCGTTTTTTTCTTTGATGCCCTAATCGGACATTGGGTTATGGATTTATCCGAACCTGATTGCCGGCATGTGTTAACTCGACAGCAGCACGGATGCGCTTTCTAATGCATATTTATATTTAATTTATCCAAAAATTAAGGCACTTACAGCGTAAGTTAAACCTTTATATCAATAATACTTTGTTAATTCTATGGCTAATTTAGAAGATTTGTCCATTAGAATCTATTAAAAAATTGGGCATGATGTTTCTGACTTAAACTGATTTCTTAACTTTAACAGCCAAATTGTTCTTTTTTTAAAGTAGAAAATACGGCGCGCAACCAGTCAGAAAACATGTGTTTTCCGTCACCTTAAAAGTTTGGCTCTGTCTTTCCCCCCCTTCCCCCGGTTTTGCATGCTCCCCAATATCTGCCGCGCCACTATTTACAACAGGATGCAAAACCCTTGACGGGGAATATATTCCTTTTAGAACGACAGGCCCGAGTTCCGACGCGTTAGGTATTTATACGGATTGTATTAATGGGTATTCTCAGAGACAATTAAAACAGCGCTTAACTTAACTAACAATACATGACAGCGGAGCGATGTGACATCGGACTACAGCATAAGGTTTTGCCAGCGCCTCCAGCATGTGCGAGAGCGATCGGCTGCTGTCCCAGTGATTATGTTGCTTGCTCAAACTAAAGCTGTTTCCTCATCATAGAACGGAGAATTGGCAATGAGCGAAATCAGCCCAACACCGGCCCAGATGACCGCGCTTGCGCAAGAGCAGGCGAACAAACTGCGCGTGGTTCGTCGCGCGCTCCCGCCCGTCATTGGCCAAGGTTATGTGGACAGTGTTCCCGGCCATCGCGTGAACAGAGGGCCGACTTTGAGTGTACGGCCAAACCAACATCTGCAGCCTCTGCAGATATCCCGCCAATTCTTCCTACACAAGGAACAAGCCAACAATAGCGGTGCGCTTAATGCGCTAATCAGCTTCGCGGCGGCCGATATTGCCCAAGCGGAAGATGCGGTGCTGCTGCTTGGAGCCGAAGCCGCCCCCTTCCTCAATAAACTTAATATCAAACTGGACAATCCGGAAGAGCTGGAAAAGCAAGAAGGTCTGTTCCACTCAAAACATCCGAAGGTCGCGCAACCTATCCTCCAGAGCATTTTGGATGGCATAAAAACATTGCGGGAGCGGGGGCAGAGTGGTGACTATTATGTCATCGTTTCGTCCGACCTTTATGAAGAGGCTCATACCAACCGGCATACACCGCTGGATGCGCCGATCTATCAGATTCAACCGCTCTTGGCCGCCCAGGGATTCCTGTTTAGCGAGACCGTTCCACTGAAAACAGGCGTTATTTTCTCATTATCCCGGAACACCATCAGCCTCTCGGTACCGATGGATACATTCGTCGATACATCGCTGCCCAACGACAATGAGGGCAGACCGAGGTTTGCCGTCGCAGAACAGATACGGCTTGTCATAGACGATCCTGAGGCTAGGGCGGAACTGAAGTAGGCCGCTCCGATCGCAACCGGCATTCCGCAGCCTTGATATAAATTTTTGATAATTCCGGATTAAATATTTCGTAACACATGGTCATGAAAAAAAAATCTCAAAAAAAATCAGAGAATTGCGTAGGAGGGTGCGACGAAATGACGGTCGCAAAGGGAGACATCCGCCCTCGGAGGAGCCCGCGAACATGACCGATTCTTCTTTCAGCACGATGGATGGCGATGTCAGAGCGCTGCACACAAGCTTGCTGCAGCGCCGTTTTCATATCCCGTTGAACGAGGTTGAAAGGGGTTACTTCGGACCTGGAACACGTCAGGCCGTGATGTTATTTCAACGTGGCTCTGCCTTGCCCATTACCGGCATTGCGGATCGGCGCACTGCCGTCGCGCTTGGGGTCGTTGTCGGCGTGGAAGTCGCCGCAACTGAACCCGCGCTAGATTGTTGCGGAGGAGAATCTCCTTCGTCTCTCCAGCAGGCGAGTGGCGCCGTCAATGAGACATGCCCTTGGTCCGGCAAGCCGGTTCACCCTGCCGCGGTGTTGATCCATCAGGATCGCGTCGTGGGTTTTTGTTCCCAATCGCACCGCGACAAGTTCGCACGGGCCATCGAACATTTCACTAATCAGAAGGATTTGCCGCTGGAGAGTAAGACCTGTCCCTGGTCCGGCAAGCGTGTGCGGCCGAATGCCATGCTAAACTACGACGGACAGGTGGTTGGCTTCTGCTCACCAGCCCATCGTGACCAGTTCCAAGCCGCAATAGACCATTTCGCTTCACCTGGCATGGCCTCTATTCCTGCCAGCACTGGCGGAACCGATTCGATGACAGTCATGGAGGAAGTCGCGGATTCTATTTACGTTCCGCCTTTAGTAGATGAGACGGTTCTCGCACAGTTCTGCCAGGCAGTTCAGAGCTATGCCGATAGCCAGAGCCTACACGATGCGGCAGCGGGAAAGCTTGCTGAATTAAAACTCCGGCTGAACAACCTGCGCAATCTGGCATCGCTGTCTAGGCTTGCGCTTGTCGGCCATCCTCTGTCTTTTGCGCGTCTTGAAGATGAGATGCACTGCCTCGTCGTAGATTTCCCTTGCGACAAGCTTGAACCGGACGAGGAATGCGGAGAATGTCGTGCGGATACCTCCAATGAGCGGGTTTTTCTTTCCGCGGCGGTCGATCTGTTTGCGGGCGCTACCTTCCTGTGGAAGGACAACGTTGATCGGCGCGATCGCACAATCATAGCTATCGTCCGAGCGATAGAGGACGCAATCGCGTTTCCGGTGACGTATGCGGCTGAAGCGGTGACCTTCCTCGGTCTGGACACGGTTACGCTGTCCCCCACCCATTCTGCGATTGTGATCGGGAATGCCACGCAACGATTGATCCAGTGCGACAGCGCCTGCATCCCTCGTGCGCCGGCCAGTGTGCGCCGGCGGCTAGAGGGACTGGCATGCGCGTGGATACAATGCAATCCCGTGACTGCCTTTTTCGAAGCGATCCGCGGCCCAAAGATTCATCGAATCGTGCGCTGGCAAGCGCATTTGCGCGAGGAGCCGACCGCCGCGCTTGGCATTGGTGATCCGCTCGCAGTTCTGGTGCATAAACCTCGCGAAGAGGACGCCAAAGCAGACCTCTGTGGAATTGCGCTACAGGACTACGGCTTGATGTTCACCCCGCGTCAACCCGCCACAGATGCAATCGTGGTCGATGAGTGTTTCGAAGTAAGCATACCACTTGGGTCTCGCACCGGGCCGGTGATCGTCGTTCCGAAGGCGCCTGATTTCACGAGAGTTAGCCAGCTTCTGGCTAGTTACCAACAACGATATCCTGACGAGATCAACGGCAGCGTCTTTGCCTTGGCGCGCATCGATACTTGGGCGTTTCCAATGGCGTACCGCCATCCTTGCGTCACGATTGCGCCGCTTCCGGCAACCGCGACTGCGACGGCATTTACTGCTTCTGGACCGCTCGCGGCCGGCCAGACCGTGTCGGTGGGCGAGACTATCTCCATCCAGTATCAGATCGAGCCGCCGGGAGTCGCAGGCGGCGCGTCGCCTGCGATCAACGCGCCCGGTGGTTCGGTTACTCGGACAGCCAGGCCTGACGTGTTGCTTTTCCGTCCGTCAGCGCCGGGAAACACCACCGTCGAGTTGACTTGGGGAAGCACGACAGTGGCCGTCCCCATCATGGTGACACAATGAGCGGTCCTTCGACGATAGGTGCATGGGAGCAGCATAAGGACCTTGAAACAGCATTGTCGATCGTTGGAGCGCATGCGGTTGTTTTGCATACCGGAAATGTCTTATACTGGTGTTTCGATTCACGTGCTGTCGGGTTGCTAGGCAAAGACAAAGATACGTTTGTTGAGCTTTTCAACAATCCCGAGCTGGGATCTTATCAAATCTGGGATCCGATTTCGCGGCAGGCTAAGCAGGTCCAGCAGATTGGGCGCAATTCTTTCTGCGCCGGTCAATGCGCGCTCGCCGACGGTACGATCCTCGTGGCGGGAGGACAGGATGGCGCCGGAGCGATTGAACTCGCCAGCCCGTTCCCCACTATACCTGGTTGGTTCAGCGTGCCCTCAATCGTGTTCGGACGGCGGTCGCGAACAAACCGCCCTTTCGCGAAGCGGCGCCTCAGTTCCCCCCCACCGTGAGCTTCATCTTGTCCTTCATGTTGTGGGCCAGCCTCTCAATTTCGTCGGCCTTGCGAATCACGGTCAGGGAGAGCATGTCCTTGGTCGTCTTGTCGACCTCGGCCTTCAGATCGGTGGCCAGTTTGAGCAGCCGGGCGCTATCCTCGGCAATCTGTTTTCTCCGTTCGGCGTTGGCTGCCTCGTAATTCTGTTGCTTGACCTGCTGCTCGCGCATCTTCAT
>CAVUMJ010000332.1:0-10633 GCA_963741375.1 uncultured Pseudomonadota bacterium | reverse complement strand
TATGTCTGAAAGTAAGGTAGTTATTCGTATCAATCTTGGAAAAGAAAAGCCTCTAAATGCTGAAATAGAGCGGCAAACTCGGACTGTCTGGCATATTCAAAGAATTGTTGGAGTATCCGCCATACTGTTATTGCTTTGCATAATACTAGTGATTTGGTTGTTTTCTGTAAAAACTCCGGAAACTCCGGAAACTGCCGAAGCGGTCAAGCCTCAAAATTCTGAATTTCAGTCAGTAGACAAATCCATTAGTAAGCCGATTAAGCCGGAAAATATTTCTACTGAAACTAAATCATCCATTGCAAGCATCGATCACACTCTAGGAAATGCAGACCAGTTGCAACATTATCCGCCTTCTGCGATTATTTTTGACAGGAAAGTGATTAGAGCGTCATTAAATTTTTTAATTAAAGATAATGAGCCTTTTGAACAGGTAAACAGCCCCGTCAGGGTTTTTGAGGACAAAACAATTGAATTGTTTTATTTTACTGAGATAAAGTCCGTAAAAGGGAAAAGTTTATATCATCACTGGACCAAGAACGGTAAGCAGGTTTATAAAAAACCTTTTGAAGTTAGAGAAAATAGAGTAAAACTTATTTCCTCTAAAAAGCTATATTTTTACGATAAGGGCAATTGGCAAATACAGTTAGTGGATCAGAAAGGAAAAGTATTTAGTGAAGTTAAATTTAATGTGGATTAACAATAACTATTTTCTTTATTTGAATATAGTGCTAATATTTTATTGTTACTAAATTAAAGAGGAAAGTATGACTGATCTTACTAAACTAACAGATGCTGAATTACAGGCCGTTATTGAAAAAGCCGAGAAAGCCTTAAAAGAAAGACAAAGCAGTAAACGTAAAGAAGTAATTGCTCAAATTAAGGAATTGGCGGCGTCTATTGGTGTGACCGCTGAAATTCACGAAATTGATAAATATTCTGACAGAAAAGGCACTAAAGTTGCCGCAAGATATCGTAATCCTGCTGACGCCCTGCAAACTTGGTCCGGACGCGGATTAGCTCCAAAATGGATGCAAGCCCTGATTGCTACCGGCCGCGATAAAAGCGAATTTGAAATCAAATAAACTTAATGATTTTGGGTGGTAACCCAAGCTTTAAGTTGATTTGCCAGCCAATCTCCATCATCCAAGCCCAGGTCATGGCCTGCCCAGGGATGTGTACGCATTTCTAATTGCCATTGATTTTGAATGTCTGTTGAGCAGGTTTGGGCTACCATTTGGTCGCCCAAGCTGTTTATCAATAAAACCGGATGTTTAGGTTTGTCCGGTTTGGGACGGTATCTTGCCGCCGCTATAATCTGCCGTAAACCGTTGTTCAAACTGACCGGATGCTGCAGTTGAATATTGTGCCATTCACGCCTTATTTCCGCATCCTGGCTGAGGCGATTGCTAACCAGTTGAATAATAGCAGACTCACGGTCATAAATATTTTTCTGTAAAAAAATGTTTGCCAGTTTTCCAAAATTTTGCCATCGGAAACGCCGGTAAAACGGACTTAAACCGGCAAAACTGGTGTTTACCAATACCGCGCCGCAAAGGTCGTCCGGGTATTTTAACAACCATTCCCAGCAAACCATGCCGCTTAGGGATAAAGCCAGAATTGTTAAAGGTTTTTGCAATAGGTCTTGCTTGAAAGCGGAATGACGCACACTTTCCATTATTTCAGAAATAGTTGCCGGACAGATCTGGGAGTTAAGTCTGCCAGCACCCGGCAGGTCAAGGGTATGAATATGTGCGGAAGGAAATTGGTTTTGCATGATGGCGATAAAATCTCCCCAATGTGCGGTTTCTCTGGTTAAACCGCGCAGCAATAACCAATGTTTGCCTAGCTGATTATTCATACCAATCAGCCAGCGCCCGCTGTGCAAATTCAGCTTTCTGATTGATCTCCGGATAGGCCCATTGCTGCGGGTGTAACAGGCTGCGGTACAGAAAATCAAACAATGTCATATGCCGTCTGAGTATGCGCTGTTGACGGTGAGGTATGAGCGGATGAAACAGACCATGACGCTGGAACAGATGTAAAGGACTTTTACGCAACCAAAGCCAGGAACCCATTTCCAGGGTTAAAGGCAGGAATAACCTGCCCGAGTCCGACATGCTTTGAAATTTGTCATACAGATAGTCCCATAAATCGCCGCTGATAATGTATTCCATACTCATCGGTTCTATTTTGTAAAAATGGTTTGGATAACAGCTGTCGAACAGGCTTTTCCAGGCATAGGCTTCGGCAATGTTTTGAATAGGTTTTCTGGCGGATGCATATGGAAACCATAATCTGTCTTTTACACCGAACCCGGAATGTAAATCAATAGAAATCGAAAGAGGAGAGTTGAACAAGTATTTATAGATGACTTGACATAAAGCCAACGATTCCCTTTCCATGCAGTTCACATTTCCACGATACCACGGTAATCGGGAAGTTATACTTTGGCCGCTGTAGAGTTTTGTGTTACCCGTGCTTTCAATAGGGGCATTCCGCATTAAATCCACGCCATTGCCATTGCTGCGGGTTCCACGAAAAACTCCGACAGGATTGACTATCGGCACAAACACTAGCCGTGAATGCTTTAAGCGGGCCTGAAATTCTTTATCCCAATCCAGTAGACGTATGACGGTTTGCAAATAGGAAAGAATCACTTCCGAACCGATTTTCTCCAGACCGTGAACGCCGCCAAAATATCCCAAAACGGGGACGTCATCACTCATTGAACCCAGTACGATGCAATAAATCGGAAAAGTCCGGCCTTTATAATCGATGTTTTCAATGATTTCTACATGCGCTCTGTCGCCTAGTTGGACTATCAGACTTTCGAGTAGGGATAACTCCGGAAAAGATTGATTGCTCATGGAAATTGAGTCCGCATAGTTATTCCGCCGTTCTGCAAATCATAATTATTATTGTTAAGGTTACAGAAACTCAATCTGTCAGAAAGTTTAAAAAGAATGACAGATTGAGGATGTCGCTTAAAAGTTAGTTTACGTTATTTAACCGGAGTGTGATGAGCAGCTCAAATTTGTGTCTATATATCGCTGTCTTTTTTTAGGGGATATTTTGTCAATTTCAACCATGATAAGGCTATCTATACAATTATTAAATTCCGGATCAATATTAAAATCTATAAAGTGACAGCCTTTATCTACACAAAGCTCAACATATTGTTTATAAAGTGTCGGGACTTTTACACCCAGTTTTTTTAGTTCACTGTTAAGAATTTTAAAACTGGTTGAATAATCGGCGTTGAATTCGGTTTCGGCAAATTTTCGGCTTTGTTCAGATATCACAAATGGAGTTCTGGCTTTAGTTTCATGCAATTTTGAACCGAATTGTTGTTGATAAAAACTGATAATCAATTCCTTGGCTGGTTGTGGATAAGCATTGCTGATGCTGACCGGTCCGAATAAATATTTGATATCCGGTTTTTCTCGAAGATACGCGCCGATGCCGTACCAAAGATAATCCAAGCTATGCTGTCCCCAGTAACGCGGTTGAACAAAACTACGGCCTAGCTCTATACTATATGGCAGGAAGGCGGCAAAGTCATTTTTTAAATCGAATAAAGATTGGGTATAAAAACCGGTGATGCCATGTGTGGCAAGAATTTTTGGACCTTCACCCACCCGGTAAGCCCCCACGATTTCCAGATCCTGGTCGTCCCATAAAACAATATGGCTGTAATAAATATCAAATTTATCCAAGTCGAGCGGCATGCCTGTGCCTTCTTCCACAGTTCGGAAAGTTAATTCCCTCAATCGGGCAATTTCCTGCATGACCGGACAATCGTCCCTGAATTCATAAAGGAAAATCTTTTTGCCATCGCGAGTTTCACCAAGCAAGCGGGATTTAAATAAAGCTTTTTTAACGGCTTTGGTATCAGTAGGGTGTACTACGGTCTCAACGGTTTCAAACAACAGCGGCTTGTTTCTTTTACCAAGATTCTGAACGTGTTTACGAAATCTCTGACTAAGTTGTTTATTGGTACCGGAAGTATCGGAAATGGCCTGATAGGGTACCGGTGAACCTACCTTGAACTTGATTTCCTGATTTTTTTTGTTGAACATTTCCTTGACCAACAACATGGTGCCCAGGGGTTTGTATAGTGTCGACATGCTATAAAACAAAGCTGAATTTTTGGCTTTGATATGAATAGGCAGAATAGAGCAATGCGATTTTTTGGCCAGTTTAATAAAACCGGTTTGCCAGCGGCCGTCACGGATACCTGTTGGGGTGATGCGTGAAACCTCGCCGGCCGGGAAAATAATGATGGCTTCTTCATTTTCCAATGCATCCAGCATGGTTTTATAAGTATCTTTCAGATTTTTCTTTTCAGTCAGCACGTCAACCGGAAGAAAAATCGATTGCAAAGGTTCCATATGGGAAAGCACCCGATTGGCGACAATACGGACATCCGGCCGTACCGTACGAATCAGTTTGACCAGCGCCAGCCCATCTAAAGTGCCGATAGGGTGATTGGCGACAATGATAAGCCTGCCTTCAGAAGGAATATTATTAATGGAATTGCTGCTGACTTGATAATTAAATTTGAAGTATTTTAAGAGGGTATCCAGAAAGGCAAAACCGCGCAGATGCTGATTTTTGTTGATAACTGCATTGAAATCGTCTTCATGAAGCAGCTTTTTCAAAACTTTTAAAGCAAGTTTATTATTTTTTCCCAGTTTGATGTCAGGATAGGTTTCTTTGAAAATGCGTTCTGCATCAATCATTTATGTTGATCCAATGGAAAATTGCCGAAGTGAAAAGAAGGATTCTAACTAGACAATATGTCAGAATTATGAAAACAAATTGCCTAGTTAAAAGCTTTTGTCACATTAAAGAAATGCTTTCAGCATATCATATAAAACCGGATAATATCCATGTTAGTCCAAGTCAAATGTTACCTTTTTGTATTGACTCACAGAACTGGCCGGGTTTAATACATTTAACTTTGCAAATCGAATATCATCGTACAACGATATGATAACTTTTTTAGTTTTTAGTTTTTGGTTTGAAATCGTTCAGTTCAATCGGCATATTTTACTAATTAATTATCTTTAAATTACGAAAACAATACAGTAATGAGCGATTTACCCAATTGCCCCAAGTGTGGCTCAGAATACACTTATCAAGATGGAAGCAACTATGTTTGTCCGGAATGCAGTCATGAATGGTCAGCTTCATCAGGCAGCGAAGCTCAAGATGACACAAGGGTTATCAAGGATGCTAATGGCAATTTGTTACAGGATGGCGATAGCGTGACCGTCATAAAAGATCTGAAGGTCAAGGGTTCGTCTTTAGTGGTCAAAGTCGGAACCAAAGTTAAAAACATCCGGCTGATAGAGGGCGACCATGATATTGATTGCAAAATTGATGGCATAGGTGCAATGCAATTAAAGTCTGAATTTGTTAAAAAGGTCTGATTAAACTTGGGACGCAGTCACACCCATGGCAGCGTCCAACGGAAAAGCCTTTCACCGGCCTTGTTGCGGTTTAAACCAGGCCAGACGTTCATGCAGACTCACAACCGAACCGATAATAATCAAGGTTGGCGCTTTAAGGTTGGCTTGTTTGACCTGTTGCGGCAAATCGGCAAGAGTTCCGGTTATTACCTGTTGATGCAGGGTAGTGCCTTGCTGGATAATTGCGATAGGGAGGTTGGCAGGGCTGCCGTGGGCTATCAGTTTTTCACAGATGTTTTCCAGACCTACCAGTCCCATATAAATGACTACAGTTTGATTGGGAGCGCTAAGTTGTTGCCAGTTTAAATCTATGCTGCCGTCTTTTAGATGTCCTGTTACAAAAATACAGGACTGGGCATGGTCCCGATGTGTCAATGGAATCCCGGCATAACTTGCGCAACCTGATGCAGCCGTAATGCCCGGAACAACCTGAAAATTGATGCCTTGCAGCATCAACGTTTCGATTTCCTCGCCGCCTCTGCCAAAAATAAACGGATCGCCACCCTTCAACCGGGCAACCCGCTTGCCTGCCGAAGCCAGTTTTAATAGCAAGGCGTTAATAGATTCTTGCGGTAAACTATGTAGATTGCGTTGTTTGCCAACATAGATTTTTTCGGCGTCACGACGGGTTAAAACCATTATTTCTTCAGAAACCAATCTGTCATAGACAATCACATCAGCCTGCTGAATCAGTCTTAATGCTCTGATAGTCAATAAATCCGGATCTCCGGGACCTGCGCCGATCAGATAAACTTCCCCGGGTAATTGATGCGTTTTTTCATTCGACAAAAGTTGATGAAATTGGCATTCAGCATCCTCAAGTCTGCCAGCCATGACTAGTTCGGCAATACTGCCTTGCAGAACATTTTCCCAAAAAATCCGCCGTTGGGCAGGTTCTTTGATGTGTTGTTTGACAAAGGGACGGAATTTTTTAGCAAATGCAGCCAATAAACCAAATGCTGGTGGGATGGCGGTTTCAATTTTACTTCGTAATAAACGGCTTAATACCGGGGAGGCGGCACTACTGGAAATGGCGGCGATTAACGGAGAACGGTCAATGATAGCCGGAAAAATAAAACTGCATAGATCGGGATTATCAACGACATTAATCGGTACATTTCTGAGTTTGGCGGCATTAGCCACGTTTATATTGATGTCAAGCAGGTTGGTGGCGGCAACGGCCAAAGTCATACCACTGAGGTCATCTTCTTCAAATATTTTTGTGTTGATTTTCAGAACGTATTGTTTTTGCAGTTCTATTACCTGACTGCTGATCTCGATAGCCACAACAGTCACAATTGCCCCAGCCTTACATAATAATTCAATTTTACGAGCCGCAACTTCTCCTGCGCCGACCACCAGGCAATGCTGCTGTTTTAAATTTAAAAAAATTGGTAAATAATCCACTGTGTTTAAAATTACTCAGGTTTCCAAATGGTTATAATACAGCTAAATTAAAACATTTTAGGCATTGCCTGAGTTTAGGCTGAGCAAAAAATGCTCGTTATACCTTGAAACTTGCTAATCAAATAAATGGTCAAATTAGTTTTAAATAATTTAAACTAAAAATTAGATGGCTTGGATTGGAAAATTTTCTTTCTATACTTGGCCTGTTCAATCTAAAATATTTTAAAAAATATTGACCTAAAATTTTATGATGAATACGTACGATTTAGAAGTAGACGCCAGCGGTTTATTGTGTCCTTTGCCGTTACTGAGATTAAAGAAAGCGATGACTCAGCTTGATAGCGGCAAAATAGTCAAGGTTATTGCAACCGATCCAGCGGCGCATCTGGATTTTGGCGTTTATATCGAACAAGCCGGACATACCGCAGTAATGATCCACAAGGAAATCGAAAAACAGGTTTTTTTTATTCAAAAAAAATAATCCCGTTGCTAAGACAGGGTGGATTAGCTCATTACAGCGTAATCCACCATAATAATCACCTGAATTGCCGAGGAATGGATGCCTATAGCCTGTTGTTCAGCGTAGACTGATAATCGGCCAGTTAGCTAGTCTGGCTGCTTCCTGCAACTGTTCATCAGGATCAACTGCCACCGGATTATCAACCAGTCCTAATAAAGGCAAGTCGTTATGGGAGTCACTATAAAACCAGCTGCCTTGCAGACTTTCAGATGAAGCTGCCAACCAATTTTCAAGATGAGTGATCTTACCTTCTCTATAACAGGGTACGCCAGTGTATTTACCGGTGTATTGGCCGTTGATAAATTCCGGAGTTGTCGCCAATAAGATATCAATCCCATAAAGTTTGACGATGGGCTCGGTCACAAATCGGTTTGTTGCGGTAATCACTAGCAAGGTGTCGCCTTTTTGCCGGTGTTTTTCCACCAACGCTACAGCGGCTTCCAGCAGCAAAGGCCTGACGATTTCCTCTACAAACTCCTCCCGCCAGATTAACAGTTGTTGAATATCATGCAAAGCCAGCGGCGCAAGTGAAAACTCCAGAAATTTGTGAATATCCAGGCTACCCTGTTTATAATCTTCATAAAATTTCTTATTGGCATGTTCGTAATAACCCCTGTCGACGATGCCGCGATCAACCAGAAATTGTCCCCATAAAAAATCGCTATCGTTAGCGATCAAAGTGTTATCCAGATCAAAAATGGTTATGCTCACAGTTAAAACCCTTTAAATTAAAATAAACAAAGAGATGGTGGCTTCCATCGCTTATTTGTGGAACAATTGTGGAATCATTTTAATGGCTGACGCGTTTTGATTCTAGCATTGTGTATAAAAAACGGGTCGCAAAAAGTACAGGTTTTTTTCATGATGGACTCGAAGATAGATTCGAAAGGATACCGATCTAATGTCGGAATTATCCTGTGTAATGACGAGGGGCGTGTATTTTGGGCAAAACGTAAAGGTTCCAACTCCTGGCAATTCCCGCAAGGCGGGATTGATTATGATGAAGATCCTGAAACTGCGATGTATCGCGAATTATGGGAGGAAACAGGTTTATCTGCCGAACATGTGCAGTTATTAGGAAGAACCAGATATTGGTTGCGATACAAATTACCTGAAAAATATGTTCGTAAAAACTCCTCGCCTTTATGTATCGGCCAAAAACAGATCTGGTTTATTTTGAAGTTGTTAACCGATGAAGCTAATGTTAGATTTGATTGCGGTCATAAACAGGAGTTTGACAGTTGGAAGTGGGTGGAATATTGGGTGCCGGTAAATGACGTGGTTTATTTTAAACGGCGGGTATACCGTAAAGCGTTGGATGAACTTGGCGTATTGCTGGTTAGTGATGATGTGAATGTTAGTCCGGAAGGTTTTTTAGCCGGGAAAGTTGCTAAAAATAACAAGCTGAGCAGTTGCAGTTGAAATTTGCAAGAGGGTGGAACAAAGAGGGTTTTGCGGCTCTCCTATTTTAAACAACCAGGAATACGGCATACGGCTGCGATGCTTTATAAAGATTCGGTATCGATTTGGTCATTTTCAAACAAATAGAAGCATTCAGTTTTAATCTCTGTATTGGGATATAATTCCAGCACCCGGTAGGCGGGCCGCTGGTTGTCGATAATTAATTCGCTGGCAAAAGGTTTGAACTGAAAACAGGTGGAAGGTGTAGCTATGATGTCCATATCGTTTACCCGTTCCGACAGAAACTGATGGACATGTCCGAACACCACGGCTTTAACTTGCTGGTATCGGCTTAGCAACGCCATGAATTCATCGCTATTGTCAATTTGCATGGTATCCATCCAACTGCTGTGGCTAGCGATACAGTGATGATGCATGGCGATTATAGCCGGCAAATTTGGCCGAGATTTTAAGCTGGTATCCAGGAAGTTCAATTCATCTGTGTCAAGCGTCCCAGCCGGGCTATGCTGTTTTTGGCTGTTTAAGCCAATAATTTGCCAGTTTTTGAAAACCAGTTGCAATTGCGGGCGGCAGATTAAATAACGGCCTTTTAAAATGTGCTGCATCATTGCAAAATCATCGTGATTGCCTGGCAGACAAAGGCAGGGTGTGTGATAGCCGTTTAGGATTTTTGCAATTCTTTGGTACCTGGAAACTTCAGCATCCTGCACCAAATCGCCTGTCAGCAGAATCAGATCGAAGGGACCATGGCTGTTATGAGCTTGCCGTATTACTTGCCGAAAGCTGAACTCAGTGACAACACCGTACATGCTGCCGGTTTCGTCGCCAAGAATATGCAGGTCGGTGATCTGTAGGATTTTTAACAAGGCAAGTTTCTAAGACGTAAAAAAGTAATATACCCGATAAACTATTCTATCAGCAAATCTACGAATCCAGTCTTAATTCATGTACACTGCCGCCTGAACAAGTGATATGCACTGGCCTTGCCAGACCAACATCAAACTAATTTTTTGCAGAACAGATAGAGAAAATGCATGCTGAGAATAAAAAGCCTAATGGTGGGTATGTTCATGCTGATGCCCTTGGCCGCCAAGTCGGAAACAGTTTATGTCAGCCTGGAAAAGGATAATGCGGTAGCGGTTGTCGACCCGCAGGAAGGTAAATTAATCAAAACGGTTAATGTCGGTCAAAAGCCTAGAGGTATCGCGATTAGTCAGGATGGCCGGTTTTTATATGTGGCTACCAGTGATGAAAATACTATTAAAATTTTGGATAGCGATAGTCTGCAAGAAGTAGGGCGCTTGCCTTCCGGAGAAGACCCTGAAACTTTTGCCGTCAGTCCTGACGGCAAAACCATGTATGTTTCCAACGAAGATGACAGTGAAGTCACGGTGATTGATATCGCCGCCAAAAAAGCTGTAGATAAGATTAAAGTCGGAGTGGAGCCTGAAGGCATTACCGTCAGTCCGGATAACCGCTGGGTGGTTAGTGCATCTGAGACCACAAATATGTTGCACTGGATAGACAGCAAAACCCGACAGATTGTTGAAAACTCTTTGGTTGATCCCAGACCCAGAGCAGTCAGTTTTACTGCCGATAGTCAAGAACTCTGGACTAGTTCGGAAATGGCCGGCAGCGTCATGGTTTTGGATGCAGTCAGTAAGCAGATTACTCACTCCATCAGACTGGCAGCGCCGGGAGTAAGTACCGACTTAATGCAGGCGGTTGGCGTTTTGGTTGATAAGGACAGAAAATATGCCTATCTGGCCTTAGGGCCAGCCAACCGGGTGGCAGTTATTAATGCTCAAAC
>CAVUMJ010000331.1:0-3126 GCA_963741375.1 uncultured Pseudomonadota bacterium | reverse complement strand
CAATAATAACTGCTTGTCGTGGATTTCGTCTTTGGCTTTAGCTATGTCACGTAGTAATTGCGCATGATCCGCGACAATTTTCTTGATTCTTTCCAGTTCATCCGCTTCAGCAATCAACAACCTTTCCATTTGGGTGATATTGTCAATCTCCAGCCCACTATGGAATACATTTAAACGATTGGCTAATGCTTTCCATTCCGAGCGTTTTTCCAATAAAAACTTTTGTTTGGCCGATAATCTATTATTAAATTTTTGGGCGGCAAATAGTTGTTTTTCCAGATCTTTGAGTTTGGTGCGCAGTAACAGGTTTTTACTGCGTTGATCAGCCAAGGCTCTTTTGGAGTCAGGAATGACAGGCGGTTTTAAAGAATACGGGTGTTGCGTGGAACCGCATAAGTAGCAAGGCTTATCGTCAACCAATTGTGGCCGGTACTCTATCATCCTTTTCAATAATGCTTCATTAGCAATGGCCTGTTCCAAAGCACGGGTGATATTTTCGTCTTTACTTAATTCAATTCTTAAAAGTTCAATTTCATTCTTGAACTCAGATTCATCCATGGGCTCAGGACTGATTTTGACGGTAAATAAACCTAGAAAGCCTTTTCGTTTAGTCAGTCTTTCGTTAACTCCGGCCAACGAAAATAATTCTTCAAAATCCTTTAGCCGATTTTGTTGATCAGTTAATAACTCTTTAATTTCAGCAATACTTTTACCTTGAGTAATCTCAGTTAAGGTTTTTTCATTATGTATGATAAGAGCGTTTAATTCCGCCAGACGCTTTTCGGTATTTGCAATTGCGGTTTTATTTTTGCTCTGTTCAGAACTAGCTTTTTTTGTCCAGGCGCCTTGGCTTTTACGGACATCGCCAATTTCGTTATATGTTTGTCTAAGATTGCGTAACTGGGCAATTTCAGGAAAATGAATAAGTAATTGTTCATCCGCCTGGCGGCTGGAAAGCCATTTTACGGCTTCTGCAAGCGCTTCCTGCTTGATAGATGTTTGATGTTTGATAGTGTTGATTAAATCCGTTAATCTCGGTAATTCCAGTTTAGCTTCACTGATCTTTAATTTGAGCTTATCAATAAGCTGTTTTTGCTGATCTAAGCCGATACCCGATTGTATACTGCTTTGTAGGATTGACAGATCATCCGCAGTCAACTGTTGTTGAAGCAAGTTTAATTCGGTTTGGAAATTTTCCAAATGAATTTGCTTTTGCTCAATTTCAGTTTGCATACTCTGCAATAAATTGACGTCATCTTTAAAGTAATCAGACTGCTGTGCAACTTTAATACGTTCAAGATCATCATGATATTGACCAAACTGCTTCTCTAAAAGTAATTGCCGGTCTTTATATTGCTCGTGCTGGCTTTGTAAGGCCTGGATTTCCTGTAGCCGGGAAGCTTGTTCCGCCAATTCGGTTTGCTTCTGGTTTAGTTCGATACTTATTTCCTTAAAATCCTCTAAATCCTGCACAAGCGCATCCAGGGTTTGGTCAGGAAGCAGGGGAATCAGGTCAGCTTCCCGTTCAAGCGATGATAATTTGTCTTTTAATTCGGAATGATTCTTTAATATCTGATTGCGGTAATCCTCATATAATTCCTGGCCGCTAATTTTCTCCAGAATATCCAGTCTTTCACTGTCCAGTGCATTTAAAAAGGCTGCAAAATCCCCTTGAGGCAAGACAATTGTCTTGCTGAATTTATGAAAATCCATACCAATCAGGTTGGCGATAAAATTTCTAACCTGAACAGGGGATTCTGCAAGCAGGGTTTCTTGACCATTCAAATGCAGCAAAGTCATTTCAGGATTGAATGAACGATTAACTTGCCAGATGGAACGATATTTTTCACCGGCAAAGGCAAATTCAACTTGGGCAATACTATTATCCGTGTGCTTGGTAATAATATGTTCGGCAGGTTTACCAAAACGAAAGGTTTCACCGTATAAACCCAGGGTAATCACATCTAAAATGCTGGATTTTCCCGAGCCATTTGGCCCGGTGATAGCAAAAACGCCGCTGTCAGCAATTGGTCCCTGATCGAAATGTATTTGACCTTCACCTTCCAATGAATTGATATTCTTGAAAAAAATATTTAATATGCGCATAACCTATTGAATTTTGATGGTAACTGACGCTTGCACATTTTTTATTGTTATTGCGTAATAGATAAATGATAACCTTACATGCTACACGAAGGCATGGAATCATACAACGCCACTTAAAGCTAAATCGCAAGTCAACGCTTATGGCTGCAAAAAACTTCCATAAATGTACTTTAATTTGTTTTTTGGATACTCCAAGGCCCTCCAGGAGGCTGTCCGGGAATAGAAAACCTATTCTCGGACAGCCTCCTGGTGTTTTTTTGCCGAGGGTTCATTTCTATGGTTAAACACTATTCAAAATGTTAAAAGACAATTCGTTTGATGCGGATAAATTTACCATCATCAAAGCATATGATGTCATGCTGGAAAAACAAGCAAATTCCATCGCTAAGGAATTACATGATGAAATCGGGCAAACTTTGACAGCGCTTAAATACAAGCTATCTCTGCTGATTTTACAAAATAATACAAACCAAATTTTTACCGCGAATGCTGAAGATTTGTTAGTACTGACAGATCTATGCATGCAAAATGTATATGGTTTGATTGATAAATTGCAATCAGTCAATATTGAATTCGGCTTGGTTAAGGCGCTTGAGAGATTATGCCAAGTGATTAGTCAAAAATGCCTGCTGATTTGCAGGTTTACCAGCCAATGTGATTCAGGCATACCGGATAAACCTGGCAACAGAATTATTTATGGCGTTTTAGAGGAAATTTTATGGCAAATTGCCAAAAATATCTCTTCAACTTCAAAAACTATTGCTGTGAATATTCGTCAAACGGCTGAATCGCCGGTAGTGATAGAGATTTGTACTGACAGTGCTCTTTCAGAGCTGTCTTTATCCGCTCAAGAATGGGATTTTGCTGGTAAATATCTAAAGGTGCTTGGTGGATATCTGGACATCAGCGCTGAAAAACAGCAAAACTTCAAAATGATCATGGTCATTCCCCTGGCTGGATTTGTCCAGCAATTTTCTTGAGTTCGTTGCCTATTTGTATAATGACGCTATCCCAATCACA
>CAVUMJ010000330.1:0-8348 GCA_963741375.1 uncultured Pseudomonadota bacterium | reverse complement strand
ACTCAAATCAGTTTCAGCCAAAAACAATGGATGTTTGGTTTCTTTTTTATAACCCAACAAGATAGTTTTCCCCTGTGACTTGATAGAGATTCGATTGGTTAAAGTCAATTCCGGAATTGTCGTGTTCAGAGTCTTTTTGATGTTAAGCACCATCTCCTGACGAGGACGCAAAGCATTAACAAATGTAATCTGATAATTACTAAATCTTAACTGATTTTCAACAATAATCTGATCTTCATGCTGAGCTTCTCTATAAAGCCGCATTTGATACTCGATCAAAGTATTCAGCTGGAAGCCCAGAACAATCGGCCCCTTAAAAGGATTATGGGTAATTTGTAACCATTTGCGCTTATCATGAAACAGATTGAAATCATCAGAAGCGTTTCTAGCAACTTCAATATGAATTTGATCGAAAATAAAAGATTGGTCTTTCATGTCTCCGTTTAATTGTGATGAGATAAATACCGGCTATTTTCGCGCGTTAATCGGTAATTGCAAAGCAAGCGATATATAGATTATCCGAAAATGAAGTGAATGCAATTTAAAACCGGTTAGGAAACTGCAGTAAAACAAACTACATATATTGAAATAATGACATCCCTTCAACTTTGGTAAATGCCATTTGAGCTGCTTGCAAAGTAGTCTGTTGCATATCCAATTGGCTAATGGCTTGAGGCATATTTAAATCACCTATTGCAGATGAAGTGGTTTGATTGTCCAGTATGGTTTGAGCATTGATATTTTGCTGGCTAGTCAATACTTGCAATCTGGAACCCACAGAAGCTTGGGTGGTTTCCATTGTGTTTAGCGCATTGCTTAAATCGGTTAAAGAGGCATTACTCGGAGTATTGTTATTCAGATCAGTTACTATCTGATTGACGGCTTGAAAAACATTTGTGATTGAACCTTCAGTTAAAGTTCCGGTTGAGATTGCCCCAAACACTGATGAACCTGGATCACCTTGCGTAACTTGACGATTAGGACCAATGATACTACTCTGCTGACCGCTATCGCCGTTATACGTGTAAGTATTCGGGGCGCCGGTGGTCACTGTATAGGCCTGTTGATTTGTGATATTTCCGGAGAAAATATATTCGCCATTAGCGTCTTTGGTATTGGCGATGGTTAATAACTGCTGGTTCAACTGGTTAATCTGATTAGCAATTTGTTGTTTGTTTGCTGCGGAATTGGAAGCATTCAAACCTTGTGTCGTCAATTCCTGTATGCTTTGCACAGTGCTGATTGCACTGGACAAACTGGAGTCTTCCAATTGTAACCTGGATTGCGCAGAACTGATATTGGTTTGATATTGCTGGTTTTCCTGAATGTTCTGGTTAAAATCAATCAGATTTGCGGCCACTACCGGATTATCTGCCGGGGTAAGATATTGTTTACCCGTGGATATTTGCATTTGAGTTTGACTCAGATTACTTTGCTGTGTTGTCATATTCTCCACAGCGACTTGGTATCCCCATAAAGTTGAAATTTGCATCGTCTTCCCCCTTTAAGAAACCGCGTTAATAATTGCCGTGAACAGTGTTTGCGCTGTCGTTACGGTTTTCGCTGCAGCTTGATATGAGTTTTGATATTCAATCAAATTGGCTGCTTCAACATCCAAATTAACTCCGGAAACACTTTGCTGAGCAGATGTGGCATTTTGTAAAACTGTATTCTGTGCAACGCTATTGGTCTGGGCATTACTGGTATTGGCTCCAACACTGCCGACTAATTGACTGTATACCTGAGAAAAGGTGCTCGTGCCGTTTTGCATTAAGGGCTGGGTTTGTAAATTTGCCATTGCCAATATATTGGTATTATTACCCGGAGCATTAGTGGCGGTGCTGGCGGCGGCGATTTGTGAAGGATTCGTAATGGCCGGATTTAGCTGAATTGTTGAACCGGCATTGTAGAAAGGACTAATTTGGAAGCTATCTCCAGCAGTCAGAGAACCGCCGCTAAAACTAATGTTAAACCCATCCGCCTGAGTTGCCGCCGGTAGAGTTGCGTTGGTTAAACCGCTTACACTGCTATTATTACTTAGATTGGTTAGTGTATACGTATCAGGCTGCGTAGCGGAAACCGTTAATTGGTAGCTTCCACTTAGAGAGCTAACATTAGCGGCGGTGGGCGCCGAATAAGTAGCGCTTACCACAAGATTTGGATCGCTATATTCACCTTGAACGTTAACAACAGGCGTGCCGATATTAAATAGAGCTGTACCCGCATTTCCATTTAAATCATAGCCGGATTGCTGAACATTATTGACTTCCGTAGCAAAGCTAGTAGCTAACAAGCCTAATTGTTGCTGGGCAGGAGCAAGTACTTGAGAACGAAAACCGATATTACCGGCAATTTGTCCGCCGGTGATTTGATTGGAAATATTTTGGCCGTTCAACATGACTTGCATTTGGCTATTGTCTGTTGGAGCCCCCTGCGCACTCAAAGTAGAAGATGTAGATCCCATTACCAAAGGCTGACCGGAACCAATATAGACATTGACTGAACCATTTGATTGTTCTACCACACTAGCATTAGTTAAGGTTGATATTTGATTAAGCAAAGTGTCGCGCTGATCCAGTAGTCCATTTGGAGATTGTCCGGGGGCGCCATTATTTTCGGCGGCAACAATTTGCGTATTTAATTGGGCAAGATTAGCGGCATAACCGTTTAAGCTGTTGACCGAGGTGGTTAAACTGTCATTAACTTGGGTATTTAAACTGCTTAATGTCGAACTAATACTATTAAACTGCGCGGCTAAAGCGCTTGAATCACTTAACATTACCTGTCTGGTTGAAACTGATGACGGATTATTAGCTACACTATTGACATCACTAAAAAAAGTATTCATAGAGCTACTCAATCCGGTGCTTTGATTGGCTAGCATATTGTCAATTTGCGACGCCATCGTGTAATAAGTGTTTGAATTATTATATGCCGAGGCGCCGGAAAGCACTTGCGCATTCAAAAACTGGTTATAACCTCTGGCGACAGTGTTTATTGTTACCCCATTGCCAACATAACCACCGCCTGTATATTGTTCAGGTTGCGTCGCGAACTGAGCATTTTCCACGCTATACCCGGGAGTACTCGCATTACTGATATTATTACTGGTAGTTTGCAAAGCCTGTTGGTAAGCGTTCAGACCGGAAACTGCAATATTAAGTAAACCTACGCCCATAGTCTTTGTCCTTGTTGATTAACCAGCATCATTAATCGGTCGAACATTATTGGCAGTTTGATTGCTATAGATGTTCATAACTTTTTCGGCATATCTTGGGTCGGTTGCATAACCGGCTTGTTGCAATTCATGCATGTATTTTGCAGGATTGGCGGCTTTTTTTAAGACTTCGCTATAACGAGGATTGGATTTCAGCAGGTTTACATAATCATCAAAACTTTCTTTATAAGAATGGTAAGACCTGAATCCGGCAATTTCTTTTTTAGCCACGCCATCTACAAATTCCAGGGTTAAAGCTTTGGTTTGCTTTCCTGCCCAAGACCTATCCGCCTTGATATTAAATAGATTAAAGCTGCTTTCACCTTTATTGTTTTTGATCACAGCCTGTCCCCAGCCAGTTTCCAAGGCCGCCTGGGACAACAATAAGTTCACATCCACACCTAACTCCCTCGCCGCAGATTTGGCATGTGGCAAAAGTTGAGTAATAAAATCCATTTTTGATGAAGACTGCTGCCCTTGCACCAGTTTTTGCGAATCCCATTCATCATCCAAAGATTGCCATTGCTCATTGAATTTTTGCTGACGAGAAGCTAACCCGCTTAATGTTTTCTCAAGATTGCTTAGGCCTGAGGCATCCATGGGTTTGCCATAAGCGGAACGAGCATTATAATTATGTCTTTTAGGCAAAGAACCGCCAACAAATTCCTCAGGATGATGTAATTCGAATGCAGTTTCGGCATCCTCAGTATCATCTTGTTGTTGTTTAGGTGTAAGTTGCCTGACAATAAACTCAGCTATGCCAATTCCGGACTTGCCTGGTTTACCGGGCATGCTTGATAACTCCATGGCAATCTGCTGATCGTACATATCCCGATAATATTCACTTTGCTGACTATCCAGCAAACCTTCGGATAAATTTGCCTGACGCATACTCTTCAGCATCATATTGATAAAAACAGATTCAAACTGTTTAGCAACTTTTTCAATCGCATCAGCAGATTGATTGTGCGCTTCCAGTTTCAATTTGGATAAGCTGTTAAAGTCGGTGTAAACTGAAGGCGTATCGGTAGTCAGCATAGTATTTTCCTATAAGGTAACTGCCATAACCTAAATAATGATCAAATCAGCCTGCATGGCGCCGGCACTTTTCAATCCTTCCAGTATGGCAACCAAATCGCTTGGTCCGGCGCCAACAGCATTGACAGCACTAACAATTTCATCAAGAGATACTCCGGCATTAAAAACAAACATTCTGTTTTTATCTTCCTTAATTTGAATATCGGACTGCGGAACCACTGCCGTGGCGCCGTTTGATAATGCATTAGGCTGTGAAACTTGCGGATTCTCATTTATAGTGACTGTCAGACTACCATGCGATACCGCGGCAGGCTGAATTCTGACTTTACTGTTAATAATCACTGTTCCGGTCCGGGAGTTAACAATGACTTTCGCCGGCGCAGCATCAGGCGTAACTTCAATATTTTCTATCATTGAAACAAAACTTACCCGTTGAGAAGGGTTTACCGGCGATCTGACACTAACTGAGCCGCCGTCTATGGCCTTCGCGGCGCCTTCGCCAAGCATTTTATTAATTGCGGTAACGATACTATTTACCGTTGTGAAATCATTGGTGTTTAAATTAAAAACCAAATCACCTGGCTGATCAAAAGATGTGGGTACGGTTTCCTCAACTGTCGCACCATTAGGCACCCTGCCAACCAACGGTGAATTTACAGTCACTTTTGAACCGTCCTGACCGGTGGCGCTAAGACCGTTTACCACCAGATTGCCTTGGGCCATTGCGTAAACTTTTCCATCAGCGCCGCGTAGCGGGCTTAATAACAAAGATCCACCTCTTAAACTTTTAGCATCCCCTATGGAGGACACAGTTACATCGATTTTTTGACCAGGCTTGGCAAAAGGCGGTAACTCGGCGTGGACACTGACAAAAGCCGAGTTTTTGGTTTTTGGGTCGGTGCCGATAGGCAAAGTCAGCCCCATATGCCCCATCATGCTGACCAGGCCTTGTGGGATAAATTTCGAGGTGTTATCACCGGTTTTAGTCAGACCGGTAACAATCCCATAACCAACCAGTTGGTTAGTGCGCACCCCTGATATAGATGTTAAATCCTTGATTCTTTCAGCGACCGCAGAATTTGAACACATTAATAACAAGATACATAACATTATGTTTTTCATAAGTCTTCCTCATTCAAAGATTAAAAAGGAAACCAAGGGCTGTTAAAAATTCTGGACATCCACCCTGCCTTGCTGGAGTCTGCCATATTGCCGTCACCGGTATACATAATGGTGGCGTCCGCAATCGATGTTGATGGAACAGTGTTGGATACGCTGACATCTATTGGCCTGACAATCCCGGACAGACGAATATACTCATTGCCATCATTCAGTGTCACCCTCTTCTCTCCACGCACTCTTAAATTGCCGTTTGGCAGCACTTCTACAACTGTGACACTAATGCCGCCTGTCAAGCTGTTACTTTGGTCGGCTTTGCCTGTGCCTTGATTGGAACGGGTGATATTATATGCGCCGCTGACATTTGAATTGGTTCCAAGAGCCGCTTGACTGGCGAGACCAAACAAAGTCGGCGCGCTTCCGGTAGTGGTAATGGCGGCATTTTTTGAGGCATTCATATCTGCTTGTTTATTGGCCGCAGTAGCCTCGGTCAATGTTACGGTTAAGACGTCCCCTACCCGTCTGGATTTGATGTCTTCAAATAAACGCATATCATGATCGGCTTGATATATGGCGCCATTACGTTGAAGCGGCGGTCTTAAATCTGCGGGTTGTACCGGAGCAAAATCGGGATCACGTCTGGGTAATGTATCGCAGCCATTCAATAAAATCACAACACCTATCATCGGCAAAAATTTGCCGCTTTTAAAGATACCCAATAGGCTGGACATTTTCATTTTATTGGTCTCGACTAGAGTTGTTGAGTAGCAAAAGACAACATTTGATCGGTTGTGGAAATCGCTTTCGAATTAACCTCATAAGCCCTTTGAGTTTCGATCATATTCACCATTTCTTCCACGACATTGACGTTAGAGGTTTCCAAAGAGCCCTGCGTCAAACTGCCGAATTCATTTTCACTTGGCGTACCAATAATAGGCGTTCCACTAGCCACAGTTTCTCTGAACATATTGTCGCCAACCGGTTCCAAGCCGGCCGGATTTATAAAATCGGCAGTTTGAATCTGTCCGATTTGATTAGCCGACGCAGACCCGGGCTGTGTAACTGTAACGGTGCCATCCTGACCGATAGTTACGCTTAAAGCATCCTGAGGCACCGAAATGACCGGAGTAAGCGTAATCCCCCCTGATGTGACAATTTGTCCTGTTGAATCAAGCTGGAAAGTTCCGTCCCGGGTGTATTGAGTATCACCATTAGGCATTAATATCTGAAAAAATCCACGCCCATTGATGGCGACATCAAGCGAATTTCCAGTTTGCAAAATGTTTCCCTGAGTATGAATTTTTTCTGTGGCGACTGATCTGACACCGGTTCCTAGTTGCAAGCCGGTGGGCAATTGAGTATTTTGGCTGGTTTGTCCACCGGCTTGCCTAACATTTTGATACATGAGATCCTGGAATATAGGTCTGTCAGACTTAAAACCGGTTGTATTAACGTTGGCGATATTATTGGCTATCACAGCCATTCTGGTTTGTTGAGCATCCAAGCCGGTTTTGGCTACCCATAATGCGCGTTCTGTCATGGCACTCTCCTGATTTTTATCATGCTTTCAATTAGCTTCACGCCAGTTGTAATAATTGTGCTGAAGCAGAATCATTATCGGAAGCAGTTTTCATAACTTTGATCTGGTATTCATAGTTTCTAGATAATTCAATCATGTTTACCATTGCTGACATAATGTTGACATTACTGCTTTCTAAAGAGCCTTGCACCAATTTCACAGCTGGATCGGACTGTATGGGCGCAGGTTTGATTAAATGGAATAACCCGTCAGTTTTCTTTTCAAGATTTTTTGCATCAGGATTAACCAGCTTAATCTTATCCAGTATTGCCGTACTGGCGGGATTAGCGCCTTGGGCAATAGTGCTAATGGTGCCATCGCTACCAAAAATCACCTTTCTGGTTGGTGGGATGACAACCGGGTTGCCGGCATCATTCAATACTGTTAAACCGGAACCTGTCTGTAGCGTTCCTTGAGCATTAATTTGTAAATCGCCGGCTCTGGTATAAGCCTCAGTACCGTCAGCGCCTTTCACGGCTATCCAGCCATTCCCGTCAATGGCAACATCAAGTTCACGGCCGGTACGTTGCAGAGTTCCGGTTGCAAAACTGGAACCGGGGCGTTCAGACATAGAATAAGCTCTGGCCGGAAACCCGGGCCCATAGGAAGGCATGGAACGAAATTGCTCAAAATCGGATTTAAAAGCAGTAGTTTGAGCATTTGCAATGTTATTTGCGTTAGAAGTTTGAGCTATCAAAGTTTGTTTAGCTCCATTCATGGCAAGATATAAGCTGCGGTCCATAATCGATAAACCTTATAAAATAGTAAAAATTATATTTGCAAGATGCTTTGCATAATTTGGTTTTGTGTCGATATAGTTTTGGCATTAGCCTGATATGTTTGCTGAGCAATTATCAGATTAACCAATTCACTGGATAAATTAACATTTGACGATTCAACTGCTCCGGATTGTATGGTTCCAAAGTTGTTTGAACCCGCGGTGCCCAGAATTGGCGAACCGGAATTAGCACTTTGCGCCCAACTGCTATTACCAATTTTTTCCAGACCATTGGTGTTGGCAAAATTAGATAATGCGACTTGACCTAAGGGTTCTGCCCCGCCATTACTAAAATTGGCGGAAATGATGCCTTCCGCATTGATGCTGATTCCGGTTAATTGCCCTGCCGGCAAGCCATCCTGAGTCTGGGTATTAACACTAAAAGCCGATTGAACCTGGGTAGAACCTAAAAAATCCAGACTGCTGATATTAATTGGCGCAGCACCGGTTGCGGGCGACATGGTATAGGGACTTAAGGTATAAGCGCCTGAAGCAGGATTAATCAATTTGCCTGAAGTATTAAATGTTAACACTGCCGGGGTCGGAGTGGCGGTTAATGAAGTTGGAGCGGAAACTGTCGTGCCGGAAGTGCCTACATTTACCGGCGTTAAGTTATG
>CAVUMJ010000329.1:0-5196 GCA_963741375.1 uncultured Pseudomonadota bacterium | reverse complement strand
AGGGTCGCAAAACGACGCCGCCATGGCACAGTTGAACGCCGCCGCGGCGGCCAGCGCCAACACCACGACGCGTTTGGACGGAGGCACAAGCCAGGCGGAAGCCCTATCGTCCGACAACGCCGAGCTTTCCGCCCGTGCCAACGTCGATCTGGCGTTGCGCGATCTGGCGGAATCCACGGGCGGGTTCCTGATCGGCGACAGCAACGACCTGCGCGTGCCGCTGCGTCACGTCAACGAAGAAATCAGCTCCTACTACGAGCTTTCCTACAATCCGAGCATCGCCAATTATGACGCCAGTTTCCGTAAACTCGCCGTCACCACCACGCGCAAAGACGTGGTGATTCACACCCGCTCCGGCTACTTCGCACTGCCGCCGGAGGCCGTCGCCACGGGCCTCGCGCCGTTCGAATTGCCGTTGCTCAAAGCGCTCTCCGACGATAAACCTTCCGAGGATGTCAAATATCGCACCGGTACGATGATCCTGCAGCGCCGAAAGGATTCCACCGCGGTGGCGATTCTGCTGGAAGTGTAGTGATTATTGTGACCTTGTCGCCCACAATCACGCCAAGATAATTAGCTAATTCCACACCCAAAACGATCCCGAACTCCCCCGGTTTAAGATCGTTTAAGCTGCCGGAAAGCATTTTAGTCGCAACTTCGGAAACTTTGGCTTCATAATCAGGCAAAACGCCTTGCAGCAATGTGCCGCTAACCTGCCGGTCGGCGTTAATCATGACCTGACCATGCACAAATGGCGCAACCCCCAAAACATGCGGCAGGTGTTCAGTGCGATTAGCCAAACCCAGCCAATTATCCAATTGCCCGTATCTGCCGGTGATGGTGCTGTGGGCTGTCATACCAAGAATTCTTTCCCGTAATTCTGCATCAAAACCGTTCATAACTGATAACACGGTGATTAATACGGTTACCCCTACGGCAATTCCGGCAACAGAAGTAAAGGTAATAAAAGATATAAATTGAGTTCGGCGCTTGGCGCGAGTGTAGCGCAAGCCTATATAAAAAATAAGTGGTTTGAACATTCTAAATAGTTATAAAGACTTGCATTCGGCACAATAGCCGTAAAGGTAAAGACTATGATCAGTTAAGACAAAACCAAGTTTATTGGCAATTTCATCTTGGCGTTTTTCAATGATTTCATCAGTAAATTCCGTCACTCTTCCACATTTCATACAGACGGCATGATCATGATGACAACCTTTATTGATTTCAAAAATCGAATTACCGCCTTCAAAATGATGACGGCTAACCAAACCGGCAGCTTCAAATTGAGTCAGAACCCGATAAACTGTAGCCAAACCGATTTCTTCACCTTCGCTCAGCAAAATCTTATAGACTTTTTCAGCAGACAAATGTCTATCGTCTTTTTGCTTTTCCAGAATCTCCAAAATCTTGACTCTGGGCAAAGTTACCTTCAAGCCGGCATTACGTAAATCCTGCGATTCCACAATATGGCCTCCGTTTTTCTTTTAATCGACATCATTGTAACGTTTTTTGCCGCAAGCCGCAGATGGAATTATGGGATAATAAATAAATTATTGTGTGTACCCGCATTCTCTTATGAAGAAACTCGCTTTTTGGCTTGTAGCTTGTTGCTGCATTACATCATCAGCCTGCAATACAATCCTGACTAATATACCAGGAATTTATAGACTAGATATTGAACAAGGCAATATTATTGATCAAAGCATGATAGATCAACTTCGCCCAAATATGACTAAACGTCAAGTAATATTTATTATGGGTTCGCCAATGTTGTCCGACACCTTCCATGAAAAGCGCTGGGACTATCTGTATGCTAAAGAACCGAATGGGGAAGATCGTGTGCAAAAACGCATCAGTTTGTTTTTTAACGGTGACAATTTAATCGGTATTCAGGGTGATTTTCGGCCCAATGCGGTACCAGTAATCGCCGAGACTAAAGAAAATACGCTTGAATTGCCAAAACGTGATCTTGAAAAATCCATGTGGGAAAAAGTTGCCGGCCTGTTTGGTATTGAAATTAACGATGCTCCGGAATCAGATTCCCCTACCATTAAAAATTCTTCCGGAAAATCAGGAGGACACAAGCAACATTAAAAATTCCACTTTTAGTCTAAACTCAATGGTAATTCGTACAATTTAATTAAGTTGCTTATGCCATTTGATATATTTCAGGAAAATCCGCTCATTTTTATCGGTATAGTATTAATCATCGGATTAAATGTCGGAAGTTTCCTAAATGTCGTAATCTACCGGTTGCCTGTCATGATGCAAAGCAACTGGCGCAGAGAATGCCATGAATATTTAAAACTACCTGTCACTGAAAACGATAAGCAAAATTTCAACCTGATGTTTCCAGGTTCGCATTGCCCAAATTGCCAAACACCGATTAAAGCTTATCAGAATATACCGCTTATCAGTTATTTACTGCTAAAAGGCAAATGTAAATATTGCGGTGTGCACATCCCGCTCCGTTATCCTTTTATCGAAGTTTTGACCGGATTAATGTCAGCTTTAGTTGCCAGCCACTTTGGCTACACACCTGCTGCATTTTTTGCTTTAATCCTGACCTGGTGCCTGATTGCCCTTAGCTTTATCGATCTTGATCATCAGCTTTTGCCGGACTCGATCACCCTGCCATTATTATGGTTAGGTTTATTATTGAGCATTTTCAATTTATTCACTGACAGCCACGACAGCATCATTGGCGCCATAGCCGGATATTTAAGCTTATGGAGCGTATACCAATTATTCAAGCTTTTAACCGGCAAAGAAGGCATGGGGTTTGGAGATTTCAAATTACTAGCCATGCTGGGAGCCTGGCTGGGCTGGCAATTGTTGCCGCTGATCATTTTACTCTCTTCGCTGCTTGGCGCGATTATCGGCATAACCATGATCATAACCACCAAAAGAGATGCGCTAAAACCCATGCCTTTTGGACAATATCTTGCCCTTGCCGGATGGATTGCTCTGTTTTGGGGTGAAAAACTAAACCATTTCTACCTGCATTTAACCGGCATAGGCTAACCTTCTGCCCCAAGCGGGTATGACGCAATAGCTAAGGTAGCTTGCTAATCAAAATAAAAAATGCAGCATGTAGATTAATCAATGCTGGAAAATTCTGCTTAATGGCTGGACAAACCATGCTTCTGGATGCGGTAAAGCAAAGCGTCGCGGCTAATACCTAACAATCGCGCCGATTTACTGCGGTTGCCGTTGGTCCTGACCAAGGCCTGATAAATTAATTCGGCTTCAAATTTATCGAGTTTTAGTCCCTGTTCCGGCAGAATAAAATCGCAACTTTGAATCACTTCAGTCTCTGCCAGATACTCATGAGGCAAGTTTTCCGGATCAATGATTTTACCCGCCAGCAAAATACTCAATCTTTCGCAAAGGTTTCGCAATTCACGAACATTTCCCGGCCAACTGTAGGCTCGTAAAAACTCGATAGTCTGCTGACTGAGCACCGCAACCGGTAAGCCATGAATTTTTGCAAAATAATCAAAAAAATGTTTTGCCAACAGTTCAATATCCGACGTACGCTGCTGTAAAGTGGGAAGTTCCAAAGGGATGACATCCAGGCGAAAATACAAATCCCGCCGAAATTCCCCGGTTTTGATTTTATGAAGCAGATTGGCGTTAGTAGCGGCAATAATTCGGACATTGACGAGTTCAGGTTTTGTCTCACCAACCGGCATGCATTCTCCTGACTCAAGAAAACGTAATAACTTTGCCTGTATGCTTAAAGGCAGAGAGTTAATTTCATCCAGAAACAAAGTTCCGCCGTCACAGCCCTGTAGTAAACCCTCCTTATTGAAAAATGCGCCGGTAAAGGCGCCCTTGCGATGACCAAACAATTCGGATTCAACTAAAGACTCAGGTAACGCTGCGCAATTTAGCGTGACAAATGGTTTATTTGCCCGTGGACTTTCTTGTTGGATAGCTTTAGCTAAAATTTCTTTCCCTGTCCCGGTTTCTCCGGTAATCAATACTGTAACGTCAGCTGCAGCCACCACACGCGCACTGCGCAATAATGATTCGAGAGCTGGAGAGTTACCGATTATGGAAGCAAAGCTTGGCACTCGTATATTCCTTAAAAGGACATGAGGTGATGAATACGCATCGGATAAAGCCAAGGAAATGCCGATAATAATGCCAGAAAAATAAATCCGACGCCTATGGCTTGTTTAAATCGCTGCATTTTGGCAAGCTTGGACAAAAAAGAAGTCATAATTCCTACACCCATTACCGCCGGCATGGTGCCCAAACCAAACGACAACATTGTCAACGCGCTATGCTGAATGCTATCAGCAGTAGCGGCTAGAGCTAAAGCAGTATAAATTAATCCGCAAGGTAACCAGCCCCAGATCATGCCGAACAAAAAGGCCTGTATGCGGCTTTTAACCGGTATTAATTTACGGCCATAGGGTTCGACAATTCTCCACCAGTGTGCGCCAATCTTTTCAATATAAGCAAACCTTGGAAACCATCCGGCAATATACAAACCCGCACAACTCATGATGACGGATGCAAAAATTTGCAATACTCTATGAGCCTGTCCTTCGGAAAATGGTTGAAGCAGGAAATACTCCAGCACTCCAATGACGACCCCACCCAGACTGTAACTTAAAATCCTGCCCATATTATAATTCAGCAAATAAACAAATAAGCTTGCCTTATTATTTCTGATGGTTTGATCCAGGCTTAAAGTCAGAGCGCCTATAATTGAGCCGCACATGCCGATACAATGTAGACTGCTAAACAAGCCCATTGCAAAGGCGGCAATATATGATGAATTTAAATCCAGATCGAAATACATAGCTAATTATAAACCTTTAAGACGGAATTAAGCAGGGTTATTTATGATAAATTGACAAAAAAGATCAGCTAATCCGGGCGTTACTGTTGTAATGCCAAGATTCCACATTGACACCCTTGACAAAATTAAAGTGACTTTAAGTTTAAATCCATATATTTAGAAACAATTAATACATGAAATTAAAAAAAACCGCTATTGCATCCTTCTCCATCATGATCGTATTAATTGTTATCATCATACAAAACCATCTAAAACCTATTGTTTTACAAAACAATCTTGATATAGAAGGCATGGGCGAAACCACCTTAAGCCAACCAATATTCGGATCGGAAAATCTGTTAATCGTCTTTGCTGACGCCGCAAACTTTCCCGGTCAC
>CAVUMJ010000328.1:0-12046 GCA_963741375.1 uncultured Pseudomonadota bacterium | reverse complement strand
AACCCCATTCACGGCCAAATTGCTTCCGTTTCAGTAGGCATTTATAATGGCATACCGGTACTCGATCTGGATTATGCTGAAGACAGTCAGGCCGAAACAGACATGAATATAGTCATGAACGAGGCGGGCCATTTTATAGAAGTACAAGGCACTGCGGAAGGTCACGCATTTAGGAAAGAAGAGCTGGATACTATGTTGAAACTGGCGGAACAAGGCATAAGACAGTTATTGGAAAAACAGCTGGAAGCCTTACAAAACGCTAAAACGCCTATTCCATGAGCGCCATAGTTTTAGCCAGCAGTAATTCAGGCAAAATCAGGGAAATCCAAGCCATTTTGCCAAATTGGCAAATTTTTCCGCAATCGCACTTTAATATTCCTGAACCGGAAGAAACCGGTTCAACTTTTATTGAAAACGCGATCATCAAGGCCAGAAATGCTGCAAAATACAGTGGAACTTCCGCAATAGCTGATGATTCGGGCTTGGTTGTCGATGCTTTAAACGGCGAGCCAGGCGTACACTCAGCCCGTTATGCCGGCGTCAGCGCTTCGGATCAAACTAATATCGATAAACTATTAGCGGACATGGCGTTGATACCCGATAGTCAAAGACAAGCCCGCTTTATTTGCGTAATGGTTTATATGCGTCATGATCAAGACGCCATTCCGTTAATTGCACAAGGAGTATGGGAGGGCAAAATACTTCGCGAAGCCATTGGCGCAAATGGTTTCGGTTATGATCCGGTTTTTTGGGTAGAAACCCATCAATGCAGTTCTGCACAATTGCCACCCGAGCTAAAAAATAAGCTAAGTCATCGCTACCGGGCTTTGCAGGCTTTAAATCAACAGATCATAACGCATTGTATTCAAGCATAGCAGCCATAGCTAGTCAATTTGCCGACATCAGCGAATCGACAATTGTTTCGCCTATGGGCAATGGCTTAATCAATCAAACTTTCCGGATAGACTGCGACAAATTATCTTTTGTAATTCAATGCATCAATACTCAGGTTTTTCCTAATCCTGAATATTTAATGTTAAATTTGCGGCAGTTGCAATTCCATATGGAGCAACTGCAAACAACACCTGTTGACTTGCAAATCCCCAAACTTATTTCAACACTTGATCAGCAATTGTATTTTAAGGATTATGCCGGCAATTACTGGCGGGCGTTACAATTAATTCAACCCGCCGAAAGCAGAGAGCGGCTTAACAATATCTCGGAAGCGGAACAAGTGGGATTTGCCTTGGCAAAATTTCACAGCATTTGCAGCGGCTTACCTACTCATTTATTACACGACACCCTACCGGGTTTTCATATTACGCCAAGCTATTTTCAAATTTATCAGACACTGATCAATCAATCCTTGGACATTAAGGTCAATACGGAATTTCATTTTTGCCAAAGGTTTATTAAAAATTTTGAAGCCGAAATAAATATTCTTGAAAACGCCAAATCTCACGGCAGATTGGTAGAACGCGTCATTCATGGCGATCCTAAATTAAACAACTTCTTGTTTGCCCCCAATACGAACAAAATTATTGGCCTGATTGACCTGGACACAGTAAAACCCGGCCTAATTCATTATGATATTGGCGACTGCATTCGCTCTTGTTGCCATATCATGGATTCTAATGAATTTGATATGGGTTATTGTCAGGCCATTTTGACAAGCTACCTGAAGGAAGCCGGGCATTTTCTTCATAACCACGATTTCGATTATCTCTACCCGGCCATCAAACTCATTCCATTTGAACTCGGCTTACGTTTTTTCAGTGATTTTCTGAACGGAAATCGCTATTTCAAAATTGACGACGCCGAACACAATTTACGCAGAGCAGTTGCACAATTTGAATTATGTCAAAGCATAAATCGCCAACAACGGATCATTGAGAAAATGATCGCGGAATTAAAAAACATTTGTCTGTTTGAATGTTAATTTAATCCGATCAATCAATATCGCAAATGGAATACTTAAGAGCCGCCTTTATTTCTGGCTATTTTTTTATTAGGCCTGATACGTTTAATAGCCAACTTGTTCTCTCCGATAGTTGCATCGAACAACAATTGAAAAATATCTGCAGGCATACCCTCCGGCAACTCAACCAGAGTGTAATTTTCCCTAATATCAATTTTACCAATTCGTTTTAGATCAACGCCTGATTCTTCTATTAAAACTGACTGTATCTGTTGCTTATCAACATTGTGTTGGCTGCCAACATTCAATCTATAACGAACGGAACGCTGCTTTACATTAACATTAACCGCATCCTTCTTAGGGGTATGACCTAAAGGTTTGGCCGCCGAAACCACAGGATGCTGGCTGAGGAAAAGTAAGGCCGCAGCACAATCCAGCATACTGATATTCTGACTATTAACAATAGATATAATCCTGTCGCGCTGTTGTGATAAATTCCGCTCGTTAAGAATTTGCAAAAGCTGCGTTTGCAATGGCTCGGCTACACCGCTGTTATCTATCGATAAATTGACGGCATCCATTTTTACAATCTATCCAAATCAATTTCAACAAAAGCTTCATCTCGTAGGCGTCTTAACCAAAGCTCTGTTTCTTCTTCAATTTTACGCTTACGTATTTCGTCTCTGACTTTTTCTTTTTTAAACTGCTCGCTATCGTCCTGACTTTCTCTGCCAAGCACCTGGATGATATGCCACCCAAACTGGGTTTGCACGGGCTGACTGATTTCATTGATTCCCAGTTTGTTCATAGCTTCTTCAAACGGAGGAACAAGGGCGCCTGGCGATACCCAATCCAAAGAACCGCCATTTATTGCCGAACCTTTATCATCTGAATGCGCTCGCGCCAAAGCGGCAAAATCATCTCCGGAATTAATACGATCCCGTAAAGCCTGTAACCGCTTTTGGGCTTCACCGTCATCAATTAATTCATTGGTTTTAATCAGTATATGCCGCACTTTGGTTTTGGTGATAATATGCTGCCCAACTCCTTCAATATCCAGAATTTTAATAATGTGAAACCCGCTAGGACTGCGGATTGGATCGGAAACATCGCCTTTACCCATACCTGCAACCGTTTCAACAAACAAAGTTGGAATTTGACCGATATTCCGCCAACCCAAGTCGCCGCCTTTTAAAGCATTGTCATCATTAGAAACACTGACAGCCATTTCTTTAAAATCCTTGCCATTTCGCAAATCGTTCACTACCTGGTCGGCTTTTTCCTTGGCTTTTTGAATAGCTGTAGAAGATGCCGCTTCAGAAACAGCAATCAGAATATGTCCCAGCCGGTACTGCGAATTATTTTGGCCTGCCTTACTTTGAGTCTCCATGTAATGCGCCACTTCCGCATCGGTCACTTTAACCCGAGAACCAATTTCCCGGCCACGCAACTGATTAATGCCAATTTCATTACGAAGATTGTCTTCAAAACTTTTGTAATCCATGCCTTGCCTAGTCAATTCCGCGCGAAACTGTTCGACAGTCAAACCATTTCTTGTAGCGATTTCCGAAACAGAATTTCGTAACATTTCATCACTTACCTGGACGCCCGATCTTGTAGCCAGTTGCCGTTGCAGTTTATCGACAACCATGCGTTCCAATACTTGCTTTCGCACCACATATTCAGGCGGAATCGGGACATTATTGCTTTTAAGTTTTACAGTAATAGCGGCAACTTCCGTGTCAAGCTCCCTATCCAGAATCACATCATCCTCAACCACCGCGACAATCCTATCCAAAACTCTTGCCTGTAACGGGGCGACCAGGCATATTTCCAAAAAGAACAATGTAATAAAAAGCTTTTTAATCGTTTGTAATTTCATCATTGGGAGCTTGCCGAGCGATAACCATTCAATGTAGTTTGCAGGAATTGGTCCACATCGTCACCGATACCGGACAGCCCTTTCAATTCCAACTCCACGAAGAATGTGGTTTGCGGGGTCACCTCAGAGGCAACATAACTATTTGTGGTGGCGCCGTTAATAAATCTCCTGCCGATAATACGAAAACGCCAACAGCAGTTTTCTTTTTCCAATCCGATAAAACTCTCCATAGTTTTGTTGAAATTCAAAGAGTATTGCCAGCGTCCCATTGCATACCATTGTTCGAACAATGGCCAGCGAAAAGATACATCAGTCAGCGAAATATTTGCGGGCGTAGAAACCGTACCGGGAATAATAGTCGGCAACACTAATGGGTTAGCAGTGGCGTTACGATACCGATAGGCAATATCAAAAAGCTGATTTGGCTGATTCCTGAACTTTAATACCGCCTGACCGCGCGCCAGACTATCATTTTCAGTATTCCACTGGGCGCCTGTTGAATAAGACAAATTAGGGTTTATCTGTCCACTAACTTCGCCAATATAATTGGCTGTTCTACTGGTTTGAAGCGGGATATTAGGCAAGGTAACGGTTCTATCCTGGAAATATAAAACAGTGCCGACATTAGCTCTAATTGGCTCAAGCCCGGTAGTATTGTCCACATAACGGGTGGTGCCGGCTAATGTAAGCTGGTTGGCGTCTTGCAGGCGGTCATATCCGCTATAGCTGTTTTCCCGGAACAAACTGTTAAAGTTGGTATCGTATGCGGTTGTATCAAAAATAGGAATCTGGCTTTGATCCTTGCGGGGAATATATAAATAGAACAAACGCGGCTCAATAATATTGGTATAAGATCCGCTGTCAAACTCCATCGGCTTTTCAAAACTTAGGCCGGTGTCCAGCGACATAATGGGCAATGTTCTGTTTATAGAAGACGGTCCCGCCACAGACTGATTACTTAATTCATACTGGGTAGACTGTACGGAGACCTTGGGCGTAAAGAAACCGGCGCTGGACTCGAACGGCATGGCTACCGAAGGCCACAACACCAAGCGCTGACCATTGACCAGAACATTGTGATGGAAATTGGTGTACTGATTATCCATCTGTATTTTTAAAGGCATATTCTCAAAAACGTGATTAAAATTCAGGCTCAATCTGGGTAACACATCATAGGGCATATTGGTGTTTAATACCGTAGGGTCAACCGATTGAAAGTGCTGCATGGACATGGCCGCTTTAACGGCTGAACCAGCATAAGTCATTTGCGCCATACTGGGTAAATAACTACTTCTATTGAATCCAAGCGCCGAGTTCAAATCAGTAAAATAGTTGGTATCCGACACCATATTCAAATCGTACTGAGTTTTAAATTGAGGCGAGAAGGTGCTGGAATCCTTCAAACTGAGTAAATATCGAGGCTTATTAAGCTTTTGGTCATTTGGCATGTATTCCAGACCGGCAGAACCTTTAGAAGTTTCAGTAAGGTAACGAAAAGCGTTGCTGAGCATTTCACCCCGGCCGGAAAAATAACGCGGAGTGATGGTGGCGTCATAATTAGGCGCTATATTCCAGTAAAACGGGGCCGCCGCATAAAAACCCGAACGCTGAGTGCTACCCCAGGTCGGCGACAAAAATCCCGACAGCCGGCGATTATCGGTAGGAAATGAAATATAAGGGGTATAAATTATCGGTACGCTTTTATATTCCAGCCAGGCATCTTTTGCCGAGCCTTGCCCGACTTCCCGATTAACTTTCAACCGTGAAGCATGCATTATCCAATCCTGATTACCGGGCGGACAACTACTGATAGCGGCATCATTATAACGAAACAGATATTCGCTATCACGATAGATAGCGCTGGCGCTGCCGCGTATGGGTCCATCGCCGGCGATAAACAAGGAGTTTCTCAGCCTGGCCTGATTGGTGTTCATACTCATCATAGCCGTATCACCGGTAAAAGCCAAAGCGCCTTCACTGTAAATCACATTTCCCTGGGCATCCATGGTATTGGCGCCGGTATCATAACTTGCCTTGTCGGCCAGCATATGTTGATCGGCGCGCACGAAATCGACATTTCCGGCAAAGTTAAGCACTTCTCCCTCAAAGGCTTCGGAAAAATCAGCTGTCACATTGGTTTCGGCATTGTCCCGGTCAACCGCAGGGTCGGCTTTACGTTTTTGCTTTCTGAGAGCCCAGTTCCCGCAATTTAGCCAGGGATCAACTTTATATTGAGCCCGCAACACCTTGAACAAACTTTCCTGATTTTCGTTAAACGCCGGACCCACAAACCTCCAACTGCTTTGGGTATCTTCCACAACTTGCGCTTCTCCTTTAGGGTCCGCCCCGACTAGATTACAATTCCAATTTGATTGTTCGGTTGCGGATTGACATGTCCAGCCCTCCGGCTTACCGGCAGTATTGGCATTGGTATTGGTTTGCTGGGGTATGGGCTCAACTTTTTGTAAAAAAGGTCTGGGATTTTGGGTAACATGCACCTTTGGCTTTTTTTGCTCCTTAGGCTGAACCGGCGCTTCAGGAACCGGCGCAGACTCAGACTGCGCTACAGAAGCCGGGGCAACGGTTAAAGGCGCCGGCTGCTGAACTGGTGGCGGAACAGGCTGCTCAGCCGTTTGAACTGCCGGAACAGGCTGGGATTGCGCAGGTTGCTGCTGTTGTACTTGAGGTTGCGGCGCTGTTTGAGCGGGTTGCGAATTAATAATAACCGGCTTGGCCTGCTCCGGAGTGGCTGGCGCTTGATTTTGACAGGCCCATTCGCCCGTTTTGGTTTGCTCGCAATCCCACGCACCATTTCCAGCGGCAAGAGCCACCCCTGAAAAGCACAATAATGCTGCCCAAATATAGAAAAACCTAAGATACATGTCCACAAAGTACGGCTAAATTAACTTAGCTGATTGGAAATAGAATAAAATATTGCAGCTATTTTACCTTAGGTTGACTTGTAGTTTATAAATAATGTCTCTGTCCGATTCAAATTCACGTCATTCCATGCTTATCGATTGGCTGCACAATCAATTGAGGCTGGACTTCAACCGGTTGGAAGCCGCCAGTAGCGACGCCAGTTTCCGCAAATATTTTCGAGTTACCGGCAACAACGGTAGCCTGATCGTCATGGATGCCCCGCCGGACAAGGAAAAACTTGAACCGTTTATTCAGGTAGCCAAACTGTTTAAATCCGTAGAACTGCATGTTCCGGACATTTATCAAATTAATCTGCAACAGGGATTTTTATTGCTGGAAGATCTGGGTTCAACCAATCTACTTGACGCTTTGACGCCAAACAATGCCGAGCTGTTTTATCAGCAAGCCTTAAGCAGCCTGTTTAAACTGCAAACCGGCATTAATACCGAAGATTGCCAATTGCCTGCATATGATTTCGAGTTATTGCAACGGGAGCTGATAATTTTTGAGGAATGGTTTCTGGAAAAACTATTAAATATTACCATGCCCGTGTCTATCCGTAACCATTTACACGTATTTTTAATCGATTCCGCACTGGCGCAACCGCAAGTATGTGTTCACAGAGATTACCATTCACGCAATCTAATGGTATTGGACCGGCAAGAACTCGGCATTATCGACTTCCAGGATGCCGTAATCGGGCCTATCAGCTATGATTTGGCATCGCTGCTGCGCGATTGTTATATCGAATGGCCGGATGCGCAAGTACAACACTGGCTGCAAAATTATTATCGGAAACTGCAAAACGCTAAGCTGTCAACTGTAGATTTTGAGCAATTTCAATATTGGTTTGATTTAATAGGTCTACAACGGCATTTAAAAGCTATCGGCATTTTTTCCAGACTGCATTTGCGAGATAACAAACCCGCCTATTTGGCCGACATCCCCCGCACCATGAACTATGTCAGCAATGTTTCCGCCCGCTATCCCGAACTGGCTGAGTTTTCGGGCTTTTTAAAACATCAGGTTTTACCGGTTTACAAGGCAGCCTTATGAAAGCCATGATATTGGCGGCAGGCCGTGGTGAAAGAATGCGGCCCCTGACCGATCACACTCCTAAACCCTTATTAAAAGTCAAAGGCAAGGCGCTGATTGAATACAGTCTGGAGAATTTGCAACAAGCCGGATTCAAAGAAATCGTTATTAATATCGCCTATTTCGGCCGGCAAATCCGCGAGTTTTGCGGTAATGGCGAACGCTGGGGCCTATCGATCGCCTATTCAGACGAGGGTGGAACGGCGCTTGAGACCGCTGGAGGCATTGTTAATGCTTTACCGCTACTGGGCAAACAGGCTTTTCTAGCGATTAACTCGGATGTCATTTGCAGCTTTCCTTTACAGCGGCTACGCAGCCAACCTGAACATACCCTGGCGCATCTGGTGATGATCGACAACCCTCCGCATCATCCTGAAGGGGATTTTTGTCTGTCCGCCAATGGCATGCTCAGCGAACAGGGAGATGATAAACTGACTTTTAGCGGCATAGGGGTTTATCATCCGGCATTTTTCGACAACATTGCCGCCGGGCCTTTGAAATTGCGGCCTGTTCTTAACCGCGCCATGCGGCAGCAATTGGTCAGCGGCGAAAAACACAGCGGTTTGTGGCTGGATATCGGCACGCCGCAACGTTTACTGGAAATCAACGCAGCAAAGTTCGAATTACTTTAAAAAGGAGGCCCATCGGTCTCGAAAGATGCGCTTCACTCTGTTCAGCACATCCTACAGAGCTACCTCATCACCGTTCGGGTGAGCATTTCTAGGTTAATCCGTCCACGGATTAACATCTAGAATCTTGATCACTTCCGCAGTCCCGGCATTCACCAAAACCACCTGATTTTTAACTTTACCTCTCAGCGGCAGCCATTTCACCTCATCACTTTGCCAAACTGACAAAATGGTCAGCACCTCGGGATGATATTTGTGCAGTTCACGCAGTTCCTGTAAAGGTTTGGCTTTTTCCAAAACCAGAGCTTTAAGCTGGGTTAAGGGCACAAACAACTCCGGCAGTTCCGGCCAGTCAGGGCCGCCTGCCGCTGCAGAAAACATGATTTGGCTATTTCTTTTCGGATCAGTTGAAGGCTGGGCGGCTACCCAGCGCGGCCCGGTCCAACCCGGTATGGCTGAGAGATTGTTTTCCTGTAAAGCCTTATCCAGGCTTTGCTGTTCAAGATCGGACGCCCTGGAGATTTCGAAGCGGTCTTTGCAAAACACCACAAACGCCGGCCGGCCTAGAAAAATAGTATGCATACCGTAACTTAACGCCGCCAATTGCAAAATGGCAATCACGGTCAGATCAAATTTCAGGGAGGGCTTGCCGGATTTATAGATGATGAGGGTAATAATTGGCCCCATCATGATATCCACACCCAATAACAATAGAAAAATATCCCCAACTCCAATAGCCTTATCAATCGGAGTTGGGTACCAAACCACAAATACTAAAATAATGGCGATAATGGCAATCATGGCCGAAATAGCCAGATGCACAGCAAAAGCAGAAAAACGGTTTTTTACGGCAAACATAATTTAATCCACTTAAATTGAATACAAAGAATATTAAAAAATTGGTAACTATTCACTGAATTTTAAGTTGGCGTCGGCTATTCGGCTTTTGACGCCGGAGCGCCTAGCAGAGGACGCTGTGAATACATCCATGTAGCTTTCGCCCGACGTCCATGCCGGGCAAACCTCTGCTAGGCGCTCCGGCGCCAAAAGCCAAGGTAGTCAGCTTTCGGCAAGCTTTTGAAGCGTAGTCACTCGTTGAATAGTTACAAAAATTTAGCATTACCAGCAAATTTAGCAACCCTGGTCCAAAACCAACTTGCTAATGTGGAATGCCGCCCTCCTGCCAAAAACGCGGACCCGGAGCAACGCCCATGTCGATTAAATCACCCCGATAATTAATTCTAGGCAACACATCCGGCAGGACTGACCAAACCAGCGCAATCAGCACCATACCGGCCAATATCCGGTGAGGAGCAATTTTTGCAGGTATGGTATTGGGTTGCGGTTGATTCGAATATATTCCCAGCATCAACCCCACCACTACTGCCAGCATTAACTGACTTAAGGGCATGACGATCACGCCATCAAACCATGAATAAATACTATTGGCGATCAGGGTAAAAAACAATGCCACCGCCAAGTTTCGCCTAAAATCAGTTTCTTCTAACAGGCTTTTTGCGTTAAAGCGGCTTAGCCAGCGATATAAACCTAGGGCAAAGATCAGCAAAATTAAAATTGTGGCCGGCAAACCCCATTCTGCCGCTAATTGCAATAAACTGTTATGAGGATGGGCGGCAACATAATTAGGGTACCAGGCATAATGCATAGGCCCAATCCCAAACCAGGGATGATTGCTAAGCATTTCCCAGGCCTGTTGCCACAAGTACGCCCGGTCATTAGTCTGGGTTCTCAAAACCGATTGACTGGCAATTTTACCCGGATCGGCAGTCGTTAAATACTGAAACAGCAAACCGTAAATCAGCAAGCCGCTGACCGAGCCTTGCACTTGTAAAACCAGTAAGGGCCGGGATAATTTCCAATAAATTCCACCGGTAACCAGCATAGCTGCAAACCAGGCTACTATTACCCCCCGGCTGCCGGAATAGAAGAATAATACCCACCACGCCACAAAACTTAGATACAAACCCCAACGCAAACTTCGGCGCTGAATATTAAAGCTTAATATAGGCAAACTTAGCAAAGCCAGCGTCCACAACTGATATTGATTGAACGCCCTGATATTGGAAAATCCAAAAAAAGGCTCAGGAAACTTTAAGGGAATGTTTTCCAGGTAAGCCGCCAGATATCCGGTATAAAAACCAATCATATACAGAATTACACCTAGCAATATACTGTAGACTAAATATTTTACCAATGATTCAGAATACTTGACCCATAAACTCGCGGTAAAACAACTGGTAAAAAACAATCCGCCAAACAGACTAACTTCCTCTAAGGCGTAACGAGGTACTGGCGATAAATAAGCAGAAATACTGCCTAAAGTTATTACCAGCAACAATAAAACTTTTATGCTGATCTTCCAATTGGAAATAATCGAGATCGACTTGTCACCACCAAACAAAAACCAGAACACCACCAAAACGACCAACAGCAACTCTAGAATACGCCTTTCATCATAGCTGGGTAATAAAGGCAAGAAACTGTAATTCAAGGACAACATAACAGTCAGAAACAGAAAAACGCTGATTACTAAAACCTGCGTGATACGTATCATGAGCGGTTTCTCATTTGTGAAATGAAGCAGAATATATTTCTGTATCCGTCTGGCTTTGAAATAATAAAGTCATAAAGTCCAGCAAATCTGTTTGTTAGATTCTGGCAGTTTAATTTAGCAAAACATCTATCCACAAAATAAAACAGGGAGCCTAAGCTCCCTGTTGATAGTGAAGTATGTTTTTTATACTTCACCAGATAACATCAGACTATTACGATCTGCAATTGGCTGGCAAATATTTTACTGGTATAGCGGTACCTGTTTGACCTGTACAACTCCAAACAATCTGTCCATTAGGACTGCCTCCAGCGATAACACCACTATCACCAGGAGTGAATGTAATGTTTCCATTACTTACCGCAGGTGTTATACCTGTTGAAAGTGTTTCCGTAATTACACCATTAACGCCTATGACAATATTAGCTACATTATTTGTTGCTCCTGGGAAGGTATAACCTAGTCCATTAGACGCGACAACTGCCGCATTTATATTGGTCAAAGCACCCAAAGATTGAGCCGTTTCTGCAACTGCCAATTGTGCTGGTTCTACCAAAACAAACGCTTCAGAAATTTTTGCACGTACGGTGTAATCTTGATAAGCTGGAATCGCAACCGCAGCCAAAATACCAATGATGGCCACCACGATCATTAATTCGATCAAGGTAAAACCTTGTTGAGCTTTTTGATTTTGTATATTCATAAATTATCCCCTGTTTGTGATTAAAAGTAAGACATTTACAATAAAGCAGGTAGCGTGCCAACCCATCTATGCAAGGAGATAAACACATGAAAAACTTGAATTAATTTCTTTTTATAGCAAGATTGTTAGGCCAAACCATTATTTGTCAGCTTAATTCCGGCCGGAATAAGATAAAAATCCCATCCTAATAAGTCAGTAAGTGACGAATTTTGTCAGTTTGCACCTGTCAAATAAATCCATAGCATAGGTCTTCAGACCAATATGAGATTTTTCTACAAAATATTCGTGGTTTTTTAGCAATACGATGGTTAAGTACATAACACAA
>CAVUMJ010000327.1:0-15160 GCA_963741375.1 uncultured Pseudomonadota bacterium | reverse complement strand
AGGGCCGACGCATATCAGATTCCGAGTAATTTGAGCAGGTAGGGAGTGTTCCATGCAGCTTTGAGGCGTTTTCCCTTGATTCCGCGTTTGGAAGATTTCTCCTGTTTGAGCAGATTGAGTGCGATTCGGTTGAGGATGGAGAAGTTTTGAGCGGCGTGGCCAGCGCGTTTGCGGTCCAGGTCTTCGCCGAAGCCGACGTCGAGCACCCAATGCAGTTTGTTTTCGATCCCCCAGTGCTGGCGGATCACTGAGTTCAGCCGCAGCGCATCGGGGTTGAGGCTGGTGATGTAGTAGCGAATCTCGCGCTCGGTCTTGCCTGTGGCCTTGTGGTACCGTTCCGACTCGATGCGCACCAACGCCTGTAAAGAGGCCCATTCGGATGCCTTTTCGATCAGGCCAAGATCGGCAATCACCGAGCACTTGCGTCGCTCCACCCGTCCGTGGCCACAGTCGATTTGCTCGGCCACCGCATCGGAGTCCAACAGCAGAAACGAGTCCTTTACCTGTTCGGCCAAAAGTCCCTGATTCTCCTTCACTGCCAATACATAGTCGGCCTTCTTCTCGATGATCTGGCCGGCGATCCCGCGTTGGCAGCCCATGGCGTCGATGGTCACAACCGTGCCTGTCAACTCCAGCGCGTTGAGCAGCTTGGGAATGGCAGTGATTTCGTTGGATTTTTCATCGACTTTGCGCTGCGCCAGCACCAGCCCGTTGCCCTCGGCCCAAGCCGAAACCATGTGCACCAAGGTCTTCTTACCGCTCTCTCGCGTGCCGCACAAGGCCTTCCCGTCGATGGCTACCACCTCGCCCGCCGTCAGCTTAGCGATCGACGAGACCCAGGCCACGAAACCCTTTTCCATCTCTTCCGGGTCCAGTGCCGCAAACACCCGGTTAAACGTATCGTGCGATGGAATCCCCGATGGAAGCGTCAAAAACGTCTTCAACCACTCCAACTTGTCTTCGCCGTACTCGGCTATGTCGTTCCAACTCTCAGCTCCGCTCAGCACCGCGGCTATGGAGATCAGAAGAATTTCTTCCAGCAAATGTTCCCGGTTCCGCTCAACCCGCGGATCGCGCAACTCGGCGAAATACTTCAGGGGATTTTCCATATCCCCTTGTCTCCTATCTACATCCAACAGGCATATAGCAATTTATATGCGTCGGCCCTGGTCAGCTCTCATGAGGGAACACTTTCGAGAGGTCAACCTCCGCGCCCTATGCGCCGAAACCGCCACTCGATGTGCAAGAGGTTAATTTCTTGCGCGAAAATGTTCAAATATGTACTATTATGCCCTTGACTAGCACTTTGCGAAGGAATAAACTGCCGATGAAGTCAAAAAGGTTATCCAAACGTGCATTATCTTGTAAATTTCTGAGCGAAATACTGGGGATATTGGGCCGGATATGTGTCCCAACGGCAGTGAATTGGGTCCCAGGTAAGCGCGGCAGGCTGCAGTCATTGCCGGCAGGACTTGTAGAATTAATATCTTCAGAACCATTGGTTTGATGAGAAGCGCTTAAAGCATGATTCAAAAGTGGGGAGGATCAAGATGAAGTTCGGAATTCATTCTCTTTTGTTCCACGAGACTTTTTTGGAAAAAGACCTGCCGCTCCTCGATGAAGTGAAGCGGATGGGTTTTGATGCCATTGAGATCATTCCGTTCGATCCGGATGGTTTCCCGGCCGCCAAGGTGAAACGTGCCGCGGCCGACCTTGGATTGACGGTGAACCTCGGCTATGGCCTGCCCGAGGAGTACAACATTATTTCGCCGGACCCGGCGGTCAGGCAGCGTGGAATTGATTTCTCAAAGAAGCTCATCGACCTGAGTAATGAAGCCGGGGCTGAAGTCTTTGGTGGCATGATCTATTGCGGCTGGGGCTACTTGACCGGCCGTCCGAGGACTGCGGCGGAGTGGAAGTGGGCCGTCGAGAACTTTCGCATCATCGCCGAACATGCGGCTTCGACCTCCAAACTGATCATCGGCATTGAGCCGGTAAACCGCTTTGAATCGCACTTCATCAACATAGCGGAGGACGCGGTCCGCTTCATCGATGACGTAGGCATGAGCAACGTGAAGGTGCATCTTGACACCTTCCACATGATCCGGGAAGAAGACAACTTCCGCGCGGCGGTGCTCAAGGCCGGACCCCAGCTCGGCTATGTTCATGCGTGTGAGAGCCAGCGCGGGATTCCGGGGCGTGGGCTTGTGCCGTGGGTTGAGTTCTTTACGGCTTTGCACGACGTGGGTTACGACGGCTGCGTAACCATTGAGTCCTTCGATGCGGACATGCCGGCCATTGCCAAGCTCTGCGGCATCTGGCGCAAGTTGGCGGACTCACCGCAGCAACTGGCAACGGAGGGACTGCGTTTCCTCCGCAGCGTCTATGCGAGTGTCAACCAGTTAGAGCTGGCGCGATAGGGAAAATAGTCTTGCCGTTCCTAAGTGGCGCCCATAAGAGCACTCGGATTTGCATCCTCCTGAGTTCGGGACTCAATTGGTAGCCCGAAGATCTGAAGACAACATCCGAGGCGAGATGTCGACTTGGAGTTGAGACTTGAGATGCCCAAAAACCCGGCGAGGTTTGTGGCACCTGTTCCAGGAGAGTCTCGTAGCCAATCCGGTTAGCGATTTTCGCGGAGCAGCGAGGGTCGAGAAAGCAGTTTCGAGTTCCCGGTATTTGATCGGCAACCGGATCAAGAGTTCGATAGACGCAGTGCATTCTGACGTTCCGGGAATGGCTAAGTGGAAGCTATCGTGTGTTGGGTGTCATTGCATTGGTCCTTATTCGCGCCGTCTGAAAAAAAGGGGAAGTCCGGCCGATCTAGGCCATGAAACGGTCGCGGAATTGAATGATATGTCATCGGGAATGCCGGTAGACGAAGCCACATCATCATAAATAATCAAAACATCAGCATTAACTGTAATTGGCTGTATGGTAAACACCCCGCTCTGCTGCGGAAAAATCGCATATTTACGTTCGGTCACCACGTAATCGACGCCATTGAGCTGAGTGTTGAAAGTACTGTCATCACCTAATTTTTCCACTACCGCATCCTTGATTTGCGGCTCTTCAAGTCTGGCCTGTGTAATAGGCACGCGCCGATAGAAGCGCAAAGTGTACAGAACCTGAGACTGCACATAAGGTTTTTCCGGGCTGGCTTCCACTTCCAGCATCAGGTCCTCGTCACCTTGCGGCAGATTTTGACTGTTACTGACAGTGATTTTCAAAGGCTTGCTGATATCTTTGCCAAAAGCCACCGGCGGGATCAGCAATTCGCCGCTTTGCTTGGCAAGCACACTGATTATCCATTGATCGGAACTGGTGCTGTGGCCATTAACCCAAGATGAATTGCTGCTATGCTGCTGATCGAGAATTTCGAAATTTTCCTGCAAAGGCGACAAATCCGGATCATCGTTAAAGCCATGACTTGAGGAAAAAATAATCCGGAAGGAATCGTTAAGGCTGACCGGATTTCGATCTACAGAAACCTGAATCTCATCCGCATTAACCGTTAAAGCCAATAGCATAAGTATCGTAAAAACCCAGCAGTTCAGTTTATTCATCTTGGTTACCATTATTGATCATCCTGCCCATTACTTCTGCGCTGTTCATATAAATGTTTGAACTTACGTTTTAACAGACCGGTAGGTTCATCAGGAACACGTTTGAGTAATTGTTCATTGGCGCGATCCAGTTCGTTTTTGGCAACCGATTTGGCTGTTTGAGCCTGGGCATCTTTAGAATCCTGGTCTGATTGATTTTCCTGCTGTTGTTTAACCGCATTTTGCTGGTCTTGTTTATTTTCAGATTCCGGCTTGGTTTCTGCGGGCTTTGAACTTTCCTGATCCGCCTGCTGGTTTTGTGCCGGCTTTTGTTCTGCATCCTGTTGCTCTCCGGCCTGATTTTCGTTAGCTTGTTTATTGTCAGCCTGATTGGCATCGGCTTGGTTTTGCTGATCGGATTGTCCTGACTGCTGGTCCTGCTGTTTGTCCTGCTCCGATTTTTGATCGGATTTTTGATTATCTTTAGATTGTTGTTTTTGCTGTTCCTGTAATTTTTTTTCAACCAGACTTTTATTATATTGGGCATCCTGGTGTGCCGGATCAAGCTTAAGCGCCTGATCGTAAGCCTGAATAGCTTCCTGGTACTGACCGGCCTGGGCCAAAGCGTTGCCACGGTTATACAAACCATCAACTGTTTTGCTATCTTTTAAAATCTCGGCTGCCTGTTGATATTGGCCGGATTTATATTGGGCGGCCGCTCGCCATTCCGGATTGTCAAACTGCTCTGCAGCCTGTTGGAATTGTTGTTGCGAATAAGCCTGTTGCGCCTGTTGATTAGGCGTTTTCCACAGGCTTTGCCAATCCAGCGCCTGACTTTCTTCCGGCAGCATTGGCAAAATACAGATGCTCAGCCAGAATAACCTCCCTCTGCGGAAACGCATTGCCGCCCAAGGCATGATCAAAAACAACAACCAAGGGCCTTTTTCATCCCATTGCTGCAACAGCAAATTGTTATCAGCGGCCTTATCCTCAGCATTAATAGTATTTAAGACTTTACTCAAGGTTTCAACATCTTCGTCCCCGGCGGTAACGGCTTGATAAATTCCCTGACCGGTTTTGGCCAGAGCCGATAATGCATTGCTATCCAGATGCGCCATGATAATGTTGCCATTGGCGTCTTTTACCAAACTGCCGCCACTCTGCTGAATCGGGGCGCCGGCAGCGGTTCCCATTGCTAATACCGACAACCGGTAATTGCCGAGCTTTTGCCGCGCTGCTTCAATCCCGTGACTGTCTACCCCGTCTGTCACCAGCAAAATATGGCCTTGAACAGCTCCTGCCTGCTGCAACAACTCCACTGCCTTTTGAATAGCCAAGCCGGTATTTCTGCCGGGACTAGGCATAATATCGGTGGTTAGCGCTTCCAACTGGCTGGTGATAGTGGCAATATCGCTGGTTAAGGGCGTCACTGTAAAGGCATCGCCGCCATATACCAGTAAGGCGGTTTGTCCGTCTTTACGCAATTTAAGCAAATCAGCAATTTTATAACGCGCCTGAACAATACGGCTGGGCTTGATATCCGCGGCATCCATAGAGTCAGACAAATCCAACGCAATCACCAAAGCCGCCTCATTTCTAAAAGCCGGCGTGGGCAGGCGTTCCCAGGTTGGTCCTGCCAGGGCGAAAATGGTTAACACGGTTGCCAAACCGCCTGTAACCAAGCCGCGACTACGCTTTTCAGAAGGTTTTTCCTGCAGCAAAAACGGTAACAACTCCGGATCGCAAACCTCGCTCCAGTTGCCTTGTCTTTGCTTGTTTTTGAACAGCCAAAACAGTAATAATGCGGTAGGCAATAAGGCCAGAAACCACCAGGGCCGCACGAAATGAAATTCTGCAAATTCCATTATGACCTCAACCGATAGACTACTAACATCGCCGTTAACAATAACGACAAACTTAAAGGCCAATAAAACAACTCGCTGGTCGGTCTGAAATACTGCTTGTCTTTCTCAACCGGCTCTAATTTATCCAACAAAGTGTAAATATGTTCCAGTTCTTCGCTATTGCGAGCCCGAAAATATTGACCGCCAGTGGTATTGGCTATAGCTGTCAGAGTTTTCTCATCCAGATCGGCGGAAGGATTGACTCGGCGGTTACCGAACAAGCTACGCACTATCATTTCATCTGCTCCTATACCTATGGTATAGATTTTTAGGTGCTGCTGGGCGGCCAATTCTGCGGCTTTTAAAGGTGTTAATTCACCGGCAGTATTAGCGCCATCCGTCAGTAAAATCAGCACTCGGCTGTCCACCTTTTGATTTTGCAGGCGTTTAATCGCCAGACCTATGGCATCGCCTATCGAGGTTTGCGGCTCATCTTCGGTAATACCGATGAAAGCTTCGTCCAGCAAAGTTTTCACTGTTTTGCGATCAAATGTCAAAGGCACATGCAGATAAGCCTGGGTACCGAATAAAATCAGCCCCAACCTATCACCTGTCCTGCGTTCAATAAAATCACCGGCGACATGCTTGATTGCCGTCAAACGGTCGACATAATGGTTGTCTAAGATAAAATCCTTTTCCTGCATGCTGCCGGAGACATCAATCGCCAGCATCAAATCCCGGCCGCTGACCGATATTTCCAATGGCTCTCCCTGCCACTGCGGACGTGAAGCCGCTAACACCAGACAAAACCAGGCGAGACTAGCCAACCATAAAGGCCAGCGACTCTGGGAACTGATGATCCGGCTCTCGCCTTCTCCAAAATCTGCCAGAAAAGGTACCTTCATGGCCGCCTGCTGGGAATTCGGCTCTGCCGGAAGCAACAAGCGCATTAAAATTGGCAACGGAAGCAGCAGCAGTATCCAATACCAATGCAACTGGATCATGACTTTCCTCTTAAATTTGCCCATAGCGAAAATTTGCTTGCCTTTTGTTGCTTTAGCCAGCGCTCACATAGTTTGAACAATTCATCAAAGTCAGTATCCTCCGCCACAACCGGCCGGTATTGGGCATCGGCCAGACAACGGCCTACGCCATTGCTGAAAGGTGCATCCTTGAAGGTTTTATCCAGATAACTCAGCCAAGCCTGACCACTCAGACTGGCAACTTCCGAGCGGGCATCAATACTAATAGCCACCCGTCGTAATAATGCCGAAACGGCTACCAGAGTTTGTACCGGGTCTTCATGCTGTTGATGTTTGATGGCAAGCAACATTTTACCGGCTGTCTTAAAAGCGTTTTGTTTTTTAAACTGTTTGAAAACCAAAAAAATCGCATAGCAGGCCAGCAGGGACAACACAACCAGCAGCCACCAACCTGGCGCGGGCGGCCACCAAGTTATCGGTTCGGGCAAATGTATATCTTTTAAAGGCAATGTTTCCATAGGTTCAGCTTACCGCTGGTTTAAGGTAAGTTATTTGATTTTTCCATAAAATGTCATTAAAGCATTCACTGCAAGCTGATTGGTATAACATGAAAACCAGCTGATATGCTGCTTTCTGCAAAGCTGTTGCAAATGTTGCTGGCGATCTTGAAAACGTTGTTGATAATCGCGCAAACGCTGTTGATCAGCCGAATCAATCAGGACATCTTTAATGGTGTCGGTAAAACGGTAACGGCCTTTGGCTGGCAACTGACTTTCCAGCGGATCAATAACCTGAATCAGCACCACATCGCTATGCCGGGCAAGATCAGCCAAATGTTTTTCCGCCGTGGCATTCAGTCCGCGAAAATCGCTGATAATAAAGACTTGGCTGCCCGGATGGGCGTGATGCCTTAACCTGGCCAACACCAATTCTAGACTGACTTCATTGATGCTATGGTAAAGCGGATTAACCAAAGCATTAAAAAAGTGCAGCAAAGCGGCTTTACCGGTATGCGGTTTTAACTCCTGACAACCCTTATCATTAAAAATTTGCCCACCGATTCTATCTCCTCTTTTCAACGCAGCCCAAGCCAGCAGCCCGGCAAGTTTACCGGCCTGTACCGATTTAAACACTCCGCGGGTTGCAAATGTCATGGTTGATCGATAATCCACCGAGATAAACAAGGGCTTTTCGCGTTCTTCGCGGAATACTTTGCTATGCGGCTTATCGGTGCGCGCCGTGACCCGCCAGTCCATGCGCCGGACATCGTCACCCGGCTGATACAAACGGGTTTCATCAAAAGCCATGCCGCGGCCTTTTAGATGAGACAAATAATTGCCGCTTTGCATTGCTATGATTTTGCCGTGCCGTTGGTCAAGATTAGGCACCGATTTGGCTAAATCCAACAGGCTTTTCAGAGAGATAGCCACTCGTTCATGTTTAGATTCGGATAAATTATGCATTTTCAGACTCGAAAACCATAGAACAACAGGCAAATTGTTTAAAAATCATCTTCACGAAGTCATTTTATTGATTAAAACAGACCGGATTAGTATTAACTAGGGAACAGCAATACGTCTAATTAATTGTCTGATCACTTCGTCGCTGGTAATGCCCTCTGCTTCCGCCTCGTAAGACAAGATCAATCTATGCCGCAATACGTCGTAAGCGATATCCTGTATATCGCTGGGATCGACAAAATCACGCTGCGCCAGCCAAGCTTTGGCCCGTGCGCATCTGTCCAAGGCAATACTAGCCCGCGGACTGGCGCCGTATTGTATCCACGCAGCCAGATCCTGGCCGTACACCGCAGGATTACGGGTAGCCAAAACAATTTGCAGCAAATATTTTTCCAGGCTTTCCGCCATATAAATATTCAGCACTTCATTGCGGGCATTAAATACATTTTGTAGGCTGATTTTCTGAAAATCACCGGCAACATTCTGTAAAGCGCCTCTGGCTTCCGTTCTGGCAAGATGCAGGATGGCTTGTTCATGCTCGGCATTGGGATAATCGATTTTGACATGCAGCAAAAACCTGTCCAGTTGCGCTTCCGGCAGCGGATAAGTGCCTTCCTGCTCAATCGGATTTTGAGTAGCCATCACCATAAACAAATCAGATAATGCGTAACTGGCTTTGCCGACGGTAATCTGCCGCTCGGCCATGGCTTCCAATAATGCCGACTGCACTTTGGCCGGAGCCCGGTTAATTTCATCCGCCAGTATAAGGTTGTGAAACAAAGGACCTTTTTGAAACTCAAAACTGCCTAATTGCGGCCGGTATATCTCGGTGCCGGTTAAATCGGCAGGTAACAAATCCGGGGTAAATTGCACACGATGAAAATCTGCTTCTATACCCTGGCTAAGCACATTGATAGCTCTGGTTTTGGCCAATCCCGGCGCACCTTCCACCAGCAAATGTCCATCCGCCAGCAGGGCTATCAACATACGCTCCACCAGCACTTCCTGGCCGATAATTCGTGAACTGATAAAATTGGTTAATTGTTGTATGGCGATTTGTGAGGTTGTGAGACTTTTTGCAGTCATCATGTTGCAGTTATCCTTAAATATTTACGTCATTATGACCTGAAAGGCCCTAAAAAGTTGCATATTTTATAGATTGGACCGTTGCTGGCAAGTTTGAATGTGTTTAAAGGTAAAAGCGGAGGTTTTTTATTGCCTGGCGGCAATAACGAACATTGCAAAATGGGCAGATTGATCATTGATTTTTCTAATCACAGAAACCATTGTGATTCTCTTAATTCTACTCCAGGAAAAAAATTGTTTCGGTTTTCCGAAATAGAAGCTGAAAAAATACCGAAAAGAATACAGACTGTTGCAGTGGAAACTTTTGCTTTGTTAGGCGGATGAGATGTTTCTAATCAAATTTACGAAACCATATTGCTGGTCTGGTAGACATTCTCAAGTCCAACTTTTTGGGTTGTAGCACTAATTGTTTATTTCAATTATTTTCACTGCTGAGGCCATTCGATTCCGGTATTGCAATTATCCACAAAAATTTTATTATTTTGGCTATCGTTTGGCACGTAGACTTGGTTTACCTCAGATTGCGGAATTATTCCATGTTCACATACCACGCTTTGCCCCGGACCAATGACAATATGCGTCCCGATTTTAAGGGTACATGTTGTAACACGATCTAAAGCACTCCATTCCGGGCAAATATCTTCCTGTTTCCGGTAGCTATCCCGATTCTCCTCCGGATAAGAAAGTGACCACCAACTGCCAAAAACGGAATATGGACGTGTACTATCCCATACTCTATAAACATTTACCGGATTTTGCACTTCAAAGACTTTGCCGGCACATAACTTCCCTTTACCAAATTCACCTTCAGCCGCACTTAGTAATCCGGTATCTGTGACTTCACTTAATCCGGCGGGAAGTGTCATGATATTGCCGACACAGGCTATGCCATCTACGCCGAATAATTGATCACCAGGATGTTGAGAAAAATTTGCGCATCCGGCAAGTAAAAAAAAGATCAGACAAGGGAAGCTGGTTTTGAATATTGTCATCAAAGTAAAAACTCCTTCCTAATTGTCACCAATAGGCGCAGCAAACCCATCAGCTATCAATTCTTTAACATTGCTACCCGTCAAGGAATTCAAAAAAGCTACAATTTCTGCAATTTCCGTATCCGTCAAGCCCAGCGGTTTAATTTCAACAGCCAGATTGTCGTTGGCTACACCGCCTTGATTATAAAATTTCAGCACGTCTTGCAAAGTCGGTATGGAGCCATTATGCATATATGGGGCTGTGAGGGCAATATTGCGTAGGCCTGGGGTTTTATAAGCCCAACGATCCACCGGCTTTTGACTGATTTCATAATAGCCCAGATCATTATCCGCACCTGCCGTAACAGATTTGAATTGATTATTGTCAACATCTACAAATACCCCCGGCGAGATTTGCAGGCGATGTTTTTCTGGGGTATTGCGCATGGATTCAAGATAGCCAACGCCGGTATTATGGCGTTTTTGATCGGTGAATAAGGCAGATTGTTCACCTATGCTATGACAACTGCTGCAAGCGGCTTTACCGGCAAACAATGCATAACCGCGTTTAGCTTGTTCGCTGATAGCCTCAGGCTGTTTAGCGAAAAACCAGCGGTCAAAAGCAGAGTCTGCCGAATTAAGGGTGCGTTGATAACTCGCCAGCGCCTGACCTATGTTTTGCATATTGACGCTTTGATTGAAAGCCTGTTCAAACAAACCGTTGTAATCGGCGCCCTGCCTGATTTTATCTACCAGAAAGCTAATTGACGGATTGGCCATTTCATTATGCGCTAATAAAGGCCCCCACACCTGGTATTCCAGCAAGCTTTCCCGGCCATCATGAAACAGTAGTTCAGCAAAACCGACATTGTACAAGCCGGGAGCATTTCGCCGTACGCTACGCCCTTCTACACCCACTGCCGTCCTCATTTCATTATTGCTAAAGCCTTGTTCCGGAATATGGCACATGGCGCAAGAAAATGTATTGTTGGCAGAAAGGCGGCGGTCATAAAACAATTTCCGGCCTAAGGCTATTTTTTGACGAGTCAGCGGGTTTTCCGCAGGCACAGGCAGTTTGGGCAAACCCAAAATGGGCTTTTCAGCATACCGAATCAAATCAGCTTCCTGCCCATTGCGCTGCATAACGGACAAACTATGGGTTTGATAGTCGTTGCGCTGATAACCCTGTTTATTATCACCGGGCTGATAAAGCTCCGGATTGTCGGCAACCGCCATAGAAAGAGGCGGCAAATTGTTGGTTAAAATACTTTGCAAATCATTGACTATATGATCGACTTGCAATAAGTCGGCATTATAAATATTGCGGATGTGTTTATCAGCATCGATCAAATAAACTCGCAGCAAATGTGAAAAAGTACCGGTAAATTGACCATTTTTATCGTAAATTTTTTGAACATCCTGTTGGTAGTTTTCCAGAATTTCATTAAGCTGCTTGTCTGAAGCCGTAGTCAAGAACTGCCACTCCAAACCGCCTTTTTTAATAGTTTCCGCATAAGCCCGCATAACTTCCGGGGTATCGTAGAGTGGATTAAAACTAATGGTGAGCAAGCGCAGTTTTTTGGATAAATCCGGAAAATTTTGCAAACGGCTGATTCGATGCAAAACTTGAGTCGCCAAAGGACAACCTTTCACGTCACTACAGGTTGTGTAGATAAAACTCAACAGCACGGCTTTGTCGCCCATCAAATCATATAGATGTATGGCCTGATTATCCGTGGTCAACACTTCACCATTACCAGCCAAACCAATTACCGGCAAATAATAATTGCCGGAAGCAACCGGTTCGGCTGATGGCGAAGCAGATTGGACAGTGGCGGCCCCCAACATCAGAATTATCCCCACAACTATCCAATATAGAGAGTTCATACAAGTATTCAATTGATAAAACTCAAGGCGAATGCAGCACGCCTAGACGCCTTATTTCTTACTATCGCTAGCATATAAAGCATAAGCCCCAAAACGCATTTGATGGGCTCTGCCTAATTTTTCCTTGTTAAAATCAATGGCGAACTTTTCTGTCAATTGTTTTCCATTCCACTGATATCCTTTTAAAAACTGTTCATTGTCGGCTGCTTTTTTGTCCCAATTAGCTAATAGTGATGAAGTATAATACAGGCGTTTGCCATCCCAACTGGAAGAAACCATATTCACTTGCGAAGCAATTTTCTGTTCAAAGAACTGCTTAGGATGAAAAGGGTCGCTAATATCAAACGCCCGGGTTTTGCCATCCATGAAGGTATTTACCCACAATATTTTGTCGTCACTGGAAATAGAAATATCTACCGGTAACGGTATTTTACTGGGTTCTCCAATATCCGCCACAGCAGTAGCTTGCCACTGATTTTGCTGGTCCAAATGTATCAGCCAGATTTTGGAGGTTAGTGCTGTGCTGGTAAAACAATAATTATGATTGCTCTCTAATGCGCAACGAATCTCCAAAGGCGCACCCGGCACATCAAAGACTTTTTTAGGCTGATGCGTTTGCAGATCCCATTGCACGACAGTATTACCAAAATGCTTCATAGCTTCAGGGTCAGCCAGCATTTTGCCGAAATCCATCATGTAATTTGACCAGCCGGTAAAGGATGAGGTTAGCAACAGATTTTTACGAGGTAAAACCCTGACATCATAGTTATAACCATCGGCATATTTGCCGGTTTTGATTGCTCCCTGTAAATCGCTATCGGTCGGCAACCATTTGGTATCAATATAATCTCCGGCGTTGTTGTATTGCACCAAAGCAGTACGGCCGCCATGATCCTTATTATTGGACAAACCGGTAATGATCATGCGCCCCGGTAAAGCATAAAGACTGTGCGGCCCCACTACTCCACCGCTTTTGGCGACAAAATCGCTGATGACTTTAACCAGTTTGGGACTTGCAGGATTGCTGTGAACATCAAAAATAAAAATTTTACTGGTGTCCAGGCCGCCAGCCCATAAAAACTTTCTGTCATCAGTAAAGTCGGAATGATGGGCTTCATTACGGCCACCCACCGACAAAGTACTAACCACCTGGCCATATTTTGGGGATTTTGGATTAACATCAACTGTAACCAGCTTGTCCTGCTCATCTCCCAGCCCTTCCACACCCAATGTCCAAACGTAGACAAAATCCTCTTGCCCGGTGATTTTTGGAGCGTAAGGCGATGTACAAGTTTCATCAGCATGAATATCCATAGCCGATAGGCCGCAAAAGGCCAAGCTAACCGCAAAAGTGCAACACTTGCGTAACGATTTAATATTTGATAATAAACGCATAACTTTCTTCCCCCAAAAGTTGACAAAATTCCGGCTAAATTATTTTTTCCATACTATTAGCCGCGCTGTGTGAATCGCACGAAATATTTGTCCTATAAATAGCAGTTGAGCATGTCCTGCATACAGCTAGCTCCGCATGCATGGTCTGTCAAGTACTCTTTATAGGTTTACTGCTTTAAAACCACACTATCCTGCAATCCATTTATTAGCAACTCCGGTCTGGCAAAACCATTGCTACCACCAAAAACCTGCAGGCTTTTCTTTTACGAATAACTTTCTAATCTGAAAGTTCCTAAAATGGTTTAACTTAAATCCGCGCCACAAAAGTATACGACCGGTCGTCTTTATGTCAAGTAACAAAGATTTTTTTGTATTTTTTAAATTTATTCAGTTTGATTCGGTAAGCTATAAATAATCGTTTCCCGTAATTTTGCCACCACCTCTGCAATCACACTACACCAATCGCCGGCTTGTGGCTGGCGGATCAAACGAGCTGTTGGATACCAAGGGCTATCCGGCCTTTTTAGCATCCACCTAAAATCCGGGGCATAAGGCAGCAAAATCCACACTGGCTTACCCAAAGCTCCGGCTAGATGCGCCACTGAAGTATCTACAGAAACAATCAGATCCATTTCGGCAATCAGTGCCGCAGTTTCTGAAAAATCATGCAATTCGTGGTGATGCAAATACACATTGGCATATTGCTGCAAGAATTTTTGGTCAGCTTCTTCAATATGTTTTTGCAGAACATGCCATTCCACAGGCAATTGCAGAACATGCATAAACAAATCTATGGCCATACTGCGGTTGCTATCATTGGAATGCTGTTTGGAGCCAGCCCAAACCAGTCCGATTCTAGGAACAGTTTTCTTGCCAAGTTGCTGATGCCAGCGGTTTTGAATTTGCGGATTGACATAAAGGTAAGGCACACTAGCCGGTAAATTTTCCAGTGTGCTTTTAAAGATTAATGGCATACTCATCAATGGACAATACAGATCGAATTCCGGCAAGGTTTGACCTTGCTCTATGATGGTGTAACGGCCTTTCAGGGAAGCAATGAGCGAGAAAATTTCCGGCGGCGCTTCGATGATGATGTGAGCCGCCTGAGTTTCAGCTATGGCGGCATAGCGGCAAAACTGGATGAAATCCCCTAGCCCCTGCTCCTGATTGATTAACAAGGTTTTACCCTGGAGCGATTGTTCGCCTAACCAAAGTTTCTGCGGAAACTTACCGGTCAGATGACTGATAGCCGGATTTTTCCAGCGCCATTCATAAAGCTGCCAGCCTTGCTGATACTCGCCTAGTAAAATTTTCAACAACGCGTTATTCCAATAGGCTTTGGTAAAATCCGGGTCCAGTTCTATGGCTTTGTCATAGCTATCTGAGGCGGCATGGTATTGTTCCAGATCGAAAAGCGCTTGTCCGCGATTATAATAAGCCTCAGCAAAATCCGGCTTTAATGCGATGGCTTTTTCATAATGCCGTAAAGCCTCAGCTGGTCTGTTAAGGTCTTTTAAGGCATTCCCGCAATTATTAAGCGCATCGGCAAAATCCGCTTTTAAAGCCAAGGCCTTCTCAAAACTCAGCAGCGCTAGAGCGGACTGTTTTAATTCCTGTAAGACGGCGCCATGGTTACACCATGCCTCAGCAAAATCAGCTTTTAGCGTTGTAGCTTGCTGATAGCTGATCAGAGCTTGCTCAAACTGCTGCATGTCTCTAAGGGTATTTCCCTGATTGAACCAGGCTTCTGCATACTGTGGCTTTAGACTGATGGCTTGCTGAAAACAGTTTAACGCCAAGTCAAACTGTTTAATTTCCTGATAAACAATGCCCTGATTATTAAAAACTTGAGCATTATCAGGCTGAAGGCTCAGCGCTTGTTCAAAGGCATACAAGGCATCCGCATACTGTCTTAAGTCTGTATAGCTAATGCCCAGATTATGATAAGCATCGGCATAATCAGGTTTTAAAGCGATGGCTGTTTGATAA
>CAVUMJ010000326.1:0-7478 GCA_963741375.1 uncultured Pseudomonadota bacterium | reverse complement strand
GAACTGGCGGCAATTTTCTCAAGCGTAACTGAAAGCCAATTAGCGGACGCCAATTTTCTTGACTTGCTGCAACGCACGGCCGGTATCGACAGCCAAAGCATACTGGCTTGGGAGTTAGCGGTCTACGACACTCAAAAAGGCGCATTCTGGGGAGTAGATCAAGCATTTTTCAGCAATAGTCAGCTGGATAATTTAGCCTCCTGTCATGCCGGCATCAGCGCCTTACTCAGCGAAGCCACGTTGAATGCCGACGCCACATTGGTCTGCGCCTTTTTTGATCACGAAGAAATTGGCAGCGAAAGCCATAAAGGCGCAGCTAGCAGCTTTCTGGCGGACATATTGGAACGCATTGCCTGCGGGGCCGCTCTGGACAAAACCGCTTACCAGCGCGCCTTGGCGCAAAGTTTTATGATTAGCGCCGATATGGCGCATGCCTATCAGCCCAATTACCCGGCGGCTTACGAACCCAACCATAAGATTTACGTCAATCACGGACCGGTAGTCAAAATCAACAGTAATCACCGCTACGCCTCTCAGTGCATGTCTGAAGCCAAATTTGTCAGTTACTGCCAACAAGCCGGGGTGGCCTGTCAAAAGTATGCACACCGCGGCGATTTGCCCTGCGGCAGCACCATCGGTCCCATTACTTCCGCCAAATTAGGCATAGCCACAGTGGATGCCGGCAACCCGATGTGGGCCATGCATAGCGTCAGAGAAAGCGCCGGCGCCTACGACCATTACGACATGATTAAAGTATTGGGCTGTTTTTTTAACAGTGATTAGTAGGCTGAATGATAATGAAACCCAGTATTAAGGGCAAAAACTTAGTTAATCAAGAACAAATTTGAATACAAAGAGGCTCAAGGCTTCAACTTATGAGGTGACCGTCCTCTGCAGGAGAACCAACTTTGATTAGCATTATTGCTGAAACCTTGCTGGTTGCCGAGCAGAACTTTTCGGAATTTAGGGATCGGCTAAAGCTAGTTGGCCATTGCTTGATGAAGAGGTTCAACGGCTATCGGATCGCCGTCAATGTCTTGTGGCAAAACTGACAATTGAACAAGTAAAGACAGGTTTCCTACTGATTATAAAGGATATTTTATTGGCACAATGCTTGCTTTTGGATTTATAACGTCTGCCGGTCACACTTAGGTTTCTCTCCTGTAGAACTTTTCATGTAGTTTGTGAGGAATCAGGAGGCTGAAATTTGATTGGCGATAAACCTAATCCAACCGATAACTTCCGGAACAGAACATGCCAGCAACTTTTGAACTTAAAACCAACGACGAAAAACAGTATTTTTTTCATTTCCTCAACAGTAAGGGCGAACTTATTCTGATGAGCGGCGATTACGGCAACAAGGAAGAAGCCATGCAGGCCATTAAAGAAGTGAGAACCGGCTCCTTAATGAGCAACCAAATTGCCGCCAGCAAGGTCCCTGAGGGCGACAGTTTTTTTGTCATCAAAGATTCGGCCGGTTCCATCATTGTAAAAAGCGTTTTATATAACTCGGCAATGGTGTTCGACAATGCGCTGCATATTGTTAAAGACAATGCCTGCGTTGCCGAAATCGTCGATCTGACTGAGTGAACTAAGGTGTGGGGCGATTCATGAATTTTTTCTCCGGATAGCGGAAATAGGTATCGGTGATATGGGAGTCGAACTCAATATTGTTCGGGAATTGGCCACGGTTTGCATCACTGCGAGTGAGCTGACTGCGATTGAAAATCTGATTAAAGGCGAACTCAAGAAGCCGGCTTTTGTTGAGCAATTCGACAAAATGACAGGCGCGATCGGCGAGTGCTATGGGGTAACAAAGGCTATTGCTCGGCCTTGGCTTGAAATGACTAACGAAACCGAATTTTGCGAAAAATTCGATTCCGCCCATGCCGACTACAAAGCCACTTACCTTAGTATTACCAATCGGCCGCGGGTAGCATCCGAAAAGGCTTACATCGAGTATACGGTGCTCCGGGAATACAAGGAAACGCAAACCACCTTCCCTCTGCTGAAACGGACCTTCGCGCGTTTGGATGAATTTATCGACAAATGGATTACCAACGATGCCTGGCTGGCGATGTCGATCGAGAATCTGTTAAAAATGCTGCATCGTTTTTTGAACGAGGTCGCTGAGCTTAAACAGAATGACCCCACCGATGCATTTACGATTTTTCAGACAGTGATGGCGGCTTTGCACCCTTATTACGCCTTGCTTGAAAATGACTGGAAAGTCTTGGAAGAACCGGCGTGAGGGCGGTGCCCGGTGCAAACGCGCATGATAAACAAGTTGGTTAATCACCGGGACCGGTTGACTAAAAATCCTGCTGAACTAAACCGCCGCTTAGCTCGTAGATGCCATAGCTGTTCAAGTCCTAACTTTGACTGGCAGGGTTAGGCCAGGCGGCATTCAATTTGCGTAAAAGCAACGGTATGAGCGGCAGCGTTGGAGTGCTACAGAAACATGGCTATAACCTTGCGGATTCAATTCGGTTCCTGCCTTTTTGTTTGGCGGCATAAAGCAGTTTGTCCACGGCCTGGATGAAGTTTTTACGCTCCATCCCCGCGGGTGGGTTGATGGTTCCAACACCTATGCTGGCAGTTACAAACTGACTGGCTTCCGATGTTTCATGTGGAATTTTCAGTTTCTCGATGAGGCGATGACAACGTTCGGCTACCTTTAGTGCGGCGCTTTCATCTGTTTCCGGGAGCAACAGTACAAACTCCTCACCACCAAAACGCGCAGCAATGTCTCTTGGGCGGGCAGCTGCAAGACTCAGCGTCTGGGCGACGTTCGTCAAGCACTTGTCACCCTGGATATGACCATAGAGATCGTTAAATTGCTTAAAAAAATCTATATCGAGCATGATTAGGGAGAGCGGTTGATTGCTGCGGCGTGCACTCGTCCACTCGGTATCCATGCTTGAATCGAACATGCGCCGATTGGCAATACCCGTCAGTCCGTCTTTAAATGAGAGGACTTCCAATTCTTTTTGCAGGCTGATTAATTTCTCTTCGGTCTTTTTTCGCTCGCTAATGTCGAACATAAAGCCGATTAAGGAATCGACTTCGCCTTGCTCGTTGCGCACCACATGTACGACATCGCGAATCCAGACATAGCCATTGTCCTTAGTCAGGGCGCGGTAATCGGCTTCGTGGTCCACACCGGCCTTCGATTGCGAAATACAGAAATTCACCACATATTCCCGATCCTCCGGGTGTATGCGCATCGCCCAGTCTTCCGCTGATGCCCAACTTTCCTGACTCCAACCCAGTAAAGGTTCAATCTGCGGGCCAATGTAGGCAAACTCCATGCTGGCCCAGTCTATCTTCCAAGGAATTGCCTTGGTCGACTCCAATAGGGTTTTGTAGATCGCATTGCCGCTATTGAGTTCGTCATCCGGTTCTGACATGCTATGCTCCTATAGAATCTGCCGTTGTCGGTACCTGTGGCGTCACACTACCTCGGAAGCTCTTTAATATAGCTTGACGGTTCTTCATAACTGTAAAAAAAAGCGGTTTGAAGGTGCCAATAGTCATTTCATGCTGCGCTTTTATGAATATTGATTCATCAAAATATCCGTCTGCCATTATTAAATTCTCTTCGTAAATAAATGCTGCGGGAAGTAATTATTGTACTATGCGGCAGAATGCCATTTTTGTGTTATCAAAAACAGTATCCAGTACAGTAATCAAAAATAAGCCGCTCTCGAAACGACACACAACTTAACCGGAAAAATGCGCTCAGCAAAAGCTTAATAAGCAATCTTATATCTCTGCAAATAATCCTTCTATGAGAGCTTTTGTAACGGCAATGATCTTTAAGCGTCTTGACCAGGCAAAAGTGTTTGCTCGCTGAATGCATCCAGTAACAAGACCGAATGCACTAAAAACCCACTCTATTTGATGACATATTTGCTGCTAGTCAGGACCAATTCGGCAGCCACCGCACGATGATAGGTAGTGCTGATGGAGCCTTCAACAGCAAGCAATAGCATATGTTTGTGCTACATGTTCAAATCCGCCCGCGCGAATCGCTGCTAGTTCGACGGCTTCATTGCGCATTAGTCGGTATCCACCCAACCAAGCGGCTTGATCTCCTTCAAAGCTTTTCGCCTGTGAACAGCCCATTTGACTAGCCATCGGCGCAGCAACATCTTCTAACCGTTCTGTCCGTCTTGCATCTCCAAAGTCGCTTCCACCAAATAGTTGTCTCGACCATTCCAATTCGTCTGTAGAAATCATTGCAACCATAAAATTATTTTAATTCGGTTAGTTGTAGGATAGTCTTTATTTAAAATGTGATCAAAATACTGAGACAGTGCTGAGCAGGGGGGTTACTTATGATTAATTAGATCGAGTGAAATTACTGCTCAGAGATTTTAAACGCACACCAAATTCATTTATCGTTTCAATTAATAAAACCTTTCATAGCCTTGAAAGCCCCATGAGAATCAATTCTACGATACGTCTTGGATCGGTAGAGAAAATCAATTCCTGATTTTCCAAATCATTTAATCCATTTTTAAGAGCCACAGTAAATCCAGACTGCCTATATTCTTTGATATTTGCCCCAATCTGCGCTAATGACATAAACTGTCCTCCATGTTGGTCGTACAGAGCTTTAGTCAGTTCATAATCCGGGATATTTTGCTCAGCCCAATCTTCAGTAAATTCGAGGCGTTCCACTTCTGAAAGTTGATCGCTTACAGCTCTTGCCGCGCCACCAAACCCGCCAATTAGAAATAAAGGTTTTTTTGCCTTCAGTGATATCCATGCTTCCTCAATTACACCAGGCAAAAGACCAGCAAATCCTTTCAATTTTCCACCAATTACAAGTCTTGCATTGGAATGAACTGTTATCAGTTCACGCATTGCAGTAAGACCCCGCGCCCAGGCATACCGGCGCTGTGGAGTATCCGAAAGCAAAACCCGACTTCTTCCGCCTTCTATGGGGAAAATTTCATCATCACTCCATGGTAAATCAGGTCTAGGCCCAGCTTTGTAGTCGGCGATTTCTCCAGAAAAAAGCGCCCATTCACTTTCGCCATAATTTAAATAGAGTGGCCAGGGAGCAATGTTGAGAATAGCTTCTTTTAGAGGTTTCACATTAACTCCTTCCGCAAGTTTCGAATACGCACGGACTAATTCAAATAGCCGTAATGTAAAATTCGAACCTACTACAGAACCTCCTTTAAGTGCTCCTCCATAGGCGATCTTTAAGCCAGCCAGCAAAAGATATAGGTGGATTTCATCAGTCAGCGTATCGAAATGATCCGTCGACAAGCCATACTTTCTGACATCATCACTTTCGGAAATTGATACTGTAATAACTTCGATCCTGCTTGGTCTAGGCCAACGGGCAATTTTAGTCAACGGGGTAACAAACAAAGCATTTGGCCGCAATTGTTGAAGAACTTCCAGTTCTTCCCGCCCAAGAGGAGGGTCTGGATATAGAAAAGTTTTTTTTACGTTTTCATCTGCATAGCTGTGAGCCAGCGTGACTGCTTCAGGCGGAGCGGGAAGAATTGTTTCACCTTCTTCAGCTATTCCATCTAGTTCAGCGCGGTTATGTTTGAACCGTAGCGCTTCCAGCACTGCACGATCAATCACTCTCCGGGCATCTACACGAGGATCCCGAAATTGCCAGCGGATGGTGGGAACGTTACCAGCATAAGGGAAACTCCGTGATTCACCGGTTTCCAAAACATCTACAATCAGAATATGCGCACCGAGCCGTTTAGCTTCTAGCACTTCTCGCCGGCACCAAGGGCGTGACCCGTGCAGATCCAGAATCCATTGCCGGATTGAGGCGGCCACTTGAACCCATTCTTTTCCCAAAAAGAAGCCTGCGGTTATGAATGTTGTGGTCCAGAGCAGTCCTCCTGAGTATGCAAATGCGGCGAAAATGGAATACCTCATTTGTGATGTTCCAGCCACAAAAGCGGTGAGATGCCTCACCCCCGGGATGAAATACCCTACAAAAAGACCCCAGCGTCCCCGACATTCGAGCCATTCATGGACCCGATCTATTGTGTCCAGGGTAATATGGAGACAGTTGCCATATCTGAGTATCAATGCGTGGCCACCGGTGCGTCCCAGAAGGTAAGATATGGTAATACCGCAGATGCTGCCGAGAAATGCGGAAATCATTGTGGGCCCTATCTGCAATTGTCCTTTGAAGACAAGGTATCCTGAGAACGTTAGCAGTGTCTCATCCGGTATCGGCACCCCGATGATTCCGAACATCAATAGGAAAAAGATGCCTGCATAGCCATATTGGGAAATCCACTGGAGAAGTGATTGCTCCATGATTGTTCCTCTTTTCAATCCTCTTTTAGCCTTGCCCGCCTTAAAATACGCATCTTACACTGCGGATTCGTATGGTTTCTCATCGCCATGCACCTCACTGACATTGTTTTGAATTTCTTCTCTGGCTGCAATAAGAATTCCCTCACCCGCAAGGAGGTCCAGACGGCTATTCTCAGAAGTGATGGGCTTGACGTCCCGGGCGTACAATGGAATATCCCAACGGATTTTGGTTTTGGCTACTGTGCTTCTTCAGTGGACCGGAGGAACCTTCTTCGATCCCCCGGCTTGCTTTTCCTGAAATCCCTTTTGACTTCGAATTCCTGCATCCGAACAGGAAGTCACCGCTGCCACAGGATTTGTTTCGGCTTCCAATGGTACGGCCACGCCGTCGTAGTGCGGTATGACTCGAGCCGTGTAGTCTGTTGCCGGGCGGGTCGCCGACACTGTCGAGTCTGTAAACGTACCAGTTGGCTGCGCCTTCCAGCGGGCGAACAAGTTTCATCTCCTGTCGTACCGGATCGCCGTCGTTCACGGAGTCGGCGTAAAGTTCCAGCCGCACGGCATCGGGCCAAGGTCATCGAGACAGATCTGAACCTCAAATACGTGTTGCGTGCCGTCAGTCTCAATCTTCACTTCGCCGAAGCGCACCATGGCCAATTTCTTTTCCAGAGCCGTGTTGCCAAATGACGATCTGCTTTCCCGTCTGCGCCATTATCGGCTGCCCGCTCACGGTAGGCTGCGGCAGCCGGAAGGTAGTGTTGCTCGGTGTATTCCCGCACGGCTCGGTTGGCGGAAAACCTTGGTGTCAGCCTTGCCATGCTCTCCCGCATCCGCGTAACCCAGGCAACAGGAATGCCCTTCTTGTCGCGGGTATAGAACTCGGGGATAACCTCCCGTTCGAGAAGGTCGTAGAGCGTATCAGCCTCGGCGGCATCCCAACCCGGATCATTCGTCATGTTCCCGGCCATCCCCCAACGCCCAGCCCACTTCAGGCGTGTAGGCTTCCGGCCACCAACCGTCCAACTCGGAAAGATTGATGCCTCCGTTGACAAGCACCTTCATACCGCTTGTCCCGCACGCTTCCCAAGGACGTCGTGGCGTGTTGATCCAGACATCCACCCCTTGAACCAGGTGTTCGGTTAAAAGCATGTCGTAGTCGCTGAGGAAGA
>CAVUMJ010000325.1:0-9031 GCA_963741375.1 uncultured Pseudomonadota bacterium | reverse complement strand
GTGGTTGATTTGAACAATGCCTGGGTTTTATATAACCGGAGAATGATTGATCTGTGGCAAATTCCCGGTGAAATTATAGCGGCAAAGGATGATCGTTCCGCATTAAAGTACGTATTGTCTCAATTGGAAGACAGCGATAGATTTTTACCGAAAGTTCAGGAATTGAATAATACAACGGAAGCTAATTCATTTGACGTTCTTAAATTTAAAAATGGCAAAATTATTGAATGTTATTCCAAGCCTCAATTGATAGACGGCAAAGTTGTCGGCCGGGTGTGGAGTTTTGCCGATGTAACCGACCGGGAGAAATCCGAGAAAGCCTTTAAACGCGAAGCCGAAAAAAATTTTGCTCTCTTGCATAACGCCAGCGACGGTATTCATATTCTCGATTATGACGGCTTTGTTCTTGAAGCTAGCGGTTCGTTCTGTAATATGTTGGGCTATGAGCGTAACGAGTTGATTGGTATGCATGTTTCTCAATGGGATGCCCATTTTATTGGTGATGAACTAATGCAGTCGGTAAGGCAGCAGTTTGTGGAGAAGGTGCGTTCTCAATTCGAAACTCGCCATCGGCGCAAAGACGGCGCTGTTTTCGATGTCGAAGTCAGCGGTTACCCGCTTGAGCTGAATGGCAAACCGGTTTTGTTTAACTCATCAAGGGACATCACGCACCGTAAGCTGTTGGAAAAGAGTCTTGCGGCAACCTCAAGTGAGCTGCAAGATTTGTATGACAACGCTCCATGCGGTTATCACTCTCTCGCCCCGGATGGAACCATCTTGCGTATCAATAATACCGAGCTGGCCTGGCTTGGTCTCAAGCGGGAAGAGGTAGTTGGTAAATTGACGCTTGCCGATGTTTTGACGTCAACGAGTAAAGAACACTTTTTAAAAAAGGGGTTTCCTAAATTCTTGAGAGAGGGGCGGATTAAGGAAGTGGAATATGAATTGGTTGGCAAAAACGGCGCCACCAAACAAGTTAGCATTAGCGCAACAGCTATCAAGGATGAGCAAGGTAATATTCGAATGAGCCGTTCTGTTGCTTTCGACATCACAGCATTAAAGCAAATACAAGCCGAACTGCACGAATTGACGATCGAACAAAGCACCATGTTGAATACCGAACTGATCGGTATCATGAAATTACACAAGCGCCTGATAATCTGGGAAAACAAAGCCATGGATCAGCTTTTTGGGTATCAGCCGAATGAGTTGTGCGGGAAACCGGTCAGGATTTTGTACCCGGATGAGGCCACTTACCAAATTTACGGCGACCAGGCTTATTCCGCCATCATTAAAGGCGAGACTTATAGAAAAGAACTGGAATTGATTAAGAAAGACGGCAAAACGATTTGGGTGGATGTCAGCGGTGTGCAATTGCACAGTGGCAAAAATGAAACGCTGGTCATGATGACAGACATTACCGAACGTAAACAATCTGAAAATGCACTCAGGAAGAGTGAGTCCAATTTCCGCAGTCTGGCCGCCATTGCCCCGGTTGTAATCTACCGCACCGATACCAATGGTAAATGCGTTTTTGTCAACGATACCTGGCAAAAGCTAACAGGGTTTGCTGTGGAGAGTGCATTAGGCGATGGCTGGAATAATGTGCTTTACCCTGAAGACCGTGAACGTGTTTATCAGGAATGGTATACGGCTTTTGAATTCAACCAAACTTTTAGCAGCGAATATCGTGTTATCACTTCAACCGGGAACATCAAAAACGTGCTGGGCCTGGCGATTGCAAATTATGATGAATCGGGTGTCCTGCAAGACTATGTCGGCACAGTAACGGATATCAGCGAGCGCAAACAAAGCGAAGAAAAACTGCGTCTAACCAGCCGGGTGTTTGAATGTACCCTGGAAGGCATCATGATTACTAACGTTGATCGGGAAATCATTGAAGTCAACGATGCTTTTACGCAAATTACCGGCTATACCCGTGAAGAAGCAATGGGGAAACATCCACGATTTCTGAAATCCGAACGTCAGGATCCCTCATTTTATAGAACGATGTGGCAAGTCATCAATTGCACCGGGCATTGGAGCGGTGAGATTTGGAATCGCCGTAAAAATGGCGAGGTTTATCCGGAATGGCTGACTATTTCGGCCATTACCAATGAAGAGAATATTGTCACGCACTATGTCGGTATCTTTTCGGATGTGACCTTGCTAAAACAGCATGAAAGACAGCTTGAGCAGATTGCCCATTACGATGCCCTTACCGGCATTCCAAACCGGATTTTGCTGCTAGACCGGCTGCAACAAGCATTAGCCCAGAGCCGGCGCGACCAAAAAATGCTGGCTATCTGTTATCTTGATCTGGATGGTTTCAAACCTATTAACGATACCCAAGGACACGACACCGGCGACAGAGTGTTAATTAAAATTGCCGAGAGGATACGCCAAACTCTGCGTGGAGGAGATACCTTGGCTAGAATGGGAGGAGACGAATTCGTCATCTTACTCCTGGATATTGAAAATATTGATGAGTGCAAAATTAGTTTAGACAGGTTTTTAAGAATCATTGAGCAGCCTATCATCTTAAACAAGCAGTCGTTTAGAGTTACTGCAAGTATTGGCGTCACCTTGTTTCCGCACGATCACGACAACCCGGACACACTGTTGCGTCATGCCGATCAAGCCATGTATATTGCCAAACAATCCGGAAAAAACCGGTTTCATATTTTCGATTCAGAACTGGATACCCGGCAAAGAAGGAATAGTGAACTAAAGTCTCGCATCGAACAAGGGTTAAAATCCGGTGAGTTTGAGCTGTATTATCAGCCGAAAGTTGCGATGGCGAGCCGGCAAATGGTCGGGGTTGAAGCCTTGATTCGATGGCGGCATCCTGAGCGGGGATTGTTGCCGCCAATCGAATTCCTGCCGATTATAGAAAATACCGAGATGGAAATGCAGGTTGGAGAGTGGGTAATCGAAACGGCTTTGGCGCAAATGGATAATTGGCGCCGGGAGGGGGTTAACCTTGACATCAGTATCAATATCGCCGCCGCTCACTTGCAATCCCCAAATTTCCTGGAAGTGTTGACTCAGAAATTAGCCAGGTATCCGAATTTATTGCCACAACAGTTGCAAATCGAAATACTTGAGACTGCCGCATTGGCGGACATGGCCAGTGTAATCGAGATTATTGAGGGTTGTATCGCTTTAGGCGTACGTTTTGCTTTGGATGATTTTGGTACGGGTTATTCGTCCTTGTCTTATTTGCGCAGACTTCCGGCCGATACCCTTAAAATAGATCAAAGCTTTGTCAGGGATATGCTGAAGGATCAGGGCGACTTTGCAATTGTACAAGGTGTGATTGCGTTAGCGCGTACATTTAAGCGCACCACTGTTGCTGAAGGAGTGGAAACGCCGGAACATTTTCAAGCGCTTTGTGAAATGGGTTGTGATATTGGTCAAGGCTATGGTATTGCCAGGCCAATGCAGGCAGATAAAGTCATGGAATGGCGCCGGAGTTTTGAAAATGATCAGACATAGCAGGCGGCCAACAGAATTATGCGGCAAACTAGACATATTTCGATTACTTTGCAGCTCTTGCTCTTATTTGGCTGTTATAATATTATTTTCCTAAGCTATTTAAGAGAGATATGGAATGAGTGATGACATCAAAGACTGCGATCTATGCGGGTTGGCTGTTGAAACTCAGGGTTTTGAATTGAATACCAGGCAGGGACATAAAGCTTTTTGCTGCGAAGGTTGTAAAGGCATTTATCAGATGTTGCACGAAGAAGAAATTCTGCCGGAAGAAAATGCAGATCCTCAGTTAAGCTGATCGGCCGGTTTGTCAGATTATGCTGACAGGAATTTGCTCCTGCAATTCCTGCATACACTAGGTCCATGTAGATAAGCAAAGTAAAGCAAGTATAGCTAATCTAATTCTGCGCTTAAGATTTGTCCAAACTGAGTCTGGTTAACAATTTCTGCAAAAATGACATTTTGTTTTCCAAATCTGTGAAGGCTTGGTTAAAACGAAATTTATCCGCACCATCGAATTTATATGTTTTGGATTCAGTTTGGATCATGCTGATAATTTCAGCCGCATCGATAGGCGGATTGGGGTAAAAAACAATACGTCCGCCTGTGGCGTGCGCTTCAATTTTCTTAATGCCTAAATGCAGAGCTTGCTGTTTCAGTTCGGTGACGCTGAACAAGGCCTTAACCTGGTCCGGCAGCATGCCGAACCGGTCTATCATTTCCACTTTCAATTTTCTCAGATCATCCTCAGTTTCCGCACTGGAGATACGCTTGTACAACACTAGTCTGGCGTGGATGTCGGGCAGATAATCTTCCGGTATCAAACTGGAAGTTTGCAAATCGACTTCCGGCCCGCTATCCAATGGCGCGTCCATTTCCGGTTGTTTACCGGATTTAAGGGCATTAACAGCGCGCTCCAATAATTCCGTGTACATGGTGAAACCGATTTCCTGAATCTGACCGCTTTGTTCATCACCCAGCAATTCTCCGGCGCCGCGAATTTCCATGTCGTGAGATGACAGCATGAAGCCGGCGCCAAGCTCCCCTGAAGTCTCGAAGGCTTCCAGGCGTTTCACCGCATCTTTTGATAAAACGGATTTCGGCGGAATAATGCAATAGGCATAGGCGCGATGATGAGAACGGCCCACCCGTCCGCGCAGTTGGTGCAATTGCGCCAGACCCAATTTGTCCGCACGATCGATTACAATGGTATTGGCGCTGGGGATGTCTATGCCGCTTTCAATAATGGTTGTACTGATCAGCAGATTAAAGCGCTGGTGATAAAAATCCAGCATGATTCGCTCCAGTTCGCGTTCCGCCATTTGGCCATGAGCGATTTGTATACGTGCTTCCGGAACCAAAACCGCTAACTGCGCGGCAATTTTATCCATGGTTTTCACATCGTTATGCAGGAAAAACACTTGACCGCCGCGTTTGATTTCACGCTGACAGGCTTCCTGAATCTGCGAGTCTATCCATTCGCTGATAAATGTCTTGATGGCATGGCGGTTTGGCGGTGGCGTGGCGATAATTGAGATGTCCCGCAATCCGGACATGGCCATATTCAGCGTACGCGGAATAGGCGTGGCGGTAAGAGTCAGTAAGTCCAGTTCGAAGCGCAACTTTTTAAAGTGCTCTTTCTGGGTGACGCCAAATCTGTGTTCTTCATCAATGATAACCAAGCCTAAATTATGGTATTGCACATCCTTGGATAACAATTTGTGGGTGCCGATCACAATGTCCAGTTTACCGTTTGCCAGCTCTTCGAAGATGACTTTTTGCTGTTTGGGCGTGACAAAACGCGACATGGCTTCTATCCGGACCGGCCAGTCGGCAAAGCGGTCCCTAAAGTTCTGATAATGTTGTTGGGCCAGCAGGGTGGTGGGGACTAAAACCGCAACCTGTTTGCCGCTTTGCACGGCGATAAAGGCTGCCCGCATGGCGACTTCAGTCTTGCCGAAGCCTACATCGCCGCATACCACTCTATCCATAGGCTGAGGGCTTTGCATATCGGCAATGATGGCTTCAATGGCGCTGAGCTGATCAGGGGTTTCTTCAAACGGAAAAGCCGCGGCAAAGCTGGCGTAAGTCTGGTTTTCTATCTGAAAAGCAAAGCCCTGGCGGGCAGCGCGCTTGGCATGGATGTCCAGCAGTTCCGCAGCCACGTCTCTGGCGCGTTCCATGGCTTTTTTCTTGGCCTTGCTCCACTGGTCCGTGCCCAATTTATGTAAAGGCGCATTTTCAGCGCTGATGCCGCTATATCGGCCTATCAGGTTTAAAGAGGCTACCGGCACATACAATTTGTCATGGTTGGCGTATTCCAGCAGCAGGTATTCTGCGGCAATGCCGCCCACAGTTAAGGTTTGCAGGCCCAGATAGCGGCCGACACCATGTTCTTGATGGACAACCGCCGAGCCTATGCTGAGTTCATTGAGGTTGTTGAATATGTTTTCCAGCTCACGGGAAGCGGATTTTCGACGTCTACGGCGCTGCTGGGCTTTTTCGCCGGTTAACAGGTTTTCAGTAATGATGGCGATGCCGGATTCCGCCAGCAACAAGCTTTGATCAACCGAGGCCACCACTATGCAGGGTGAGTCGGAGTTGTGCAGAAACTCCTCCCAGCTATGCACTTGTTTGAGGCCAATCTTGAAAGTTTTCAGCTTGTCTATCAGGCCTTCGCGCAGCCCGGCGGTTTCGGCCACAAATAATATCTTGCCCCGATGATGCTCAATAAATTGCCTTAATGCTTGCGCAGGTTCCTTTTGCCTGCTGTCTATGGCAAGTTCCGGCAGATGCAGACAGTTAAAGTCATAGGCCGGTTCGCCCGTAGCATTTAAGACAATGCGGCAAAAACTTTCAGTGAGATGCAGAATTTCCTGGTTATTGAGAAACAGCTTTGCGGGCGGCAATAGCGGCCGGTCTTTGTCGTATTTGCGTTGCTGATAGCGCTCTTCGGCTTCACTATAAAATTGGTTGGCGCTATCGGCAAAGCCGTTAGGCAAAACAAACAGAGCGGTTTTCGGCAAATAGGCGAATAAAGATTCGGTGTGGTCTACGAATAGGGGTAAGTAATATTCGATGCCGGCTGGGGTAATTTGCCTGGATACATCGGTATATAAGGTGTTTTTAGCCGAACAATCCGGAAATTGGTCCCTGAATGCCTGGCGGAAATGTTTGATGGCCTCATCGGTAAACGGAAACTCTCTGGCCGGAAACAGTTCGAACTTATTGATTTTTTCCTGAGACATTTGGGTTTCAGGATCAAAACTGCGGATGGTTTCCACTTCGTCGTCAAATAGCTCGATACGATAGGGTTTGTTACTGCCCATCGGAAACAAGTCCAGAATTGAGCCCCGCACTGCAAATTCGCCATGCTGATAAACTTGCGACACACACTGATAGCCAACCGCTTCCAGTCTTAACCGGCTCAATTCCAGATTCAAACTGCCGCCGATTTCAATCGCAAAACTATGCGCCAGAATATGTTCGCGCGGCGCCAGTCTGTGCATCAAGGTGGCAACCGAAACGATCAAAGCGCCGTGACGGGTGTCAGGCAACAAGGCCATAGTCTTCAGGCGTTCTGAAATGATTTCCGGCAAAGGCGAAAACACATCGTAGGGCAGGGTTTCCCAATCCGGGAAATGTAAAATCGGCAAGCTGTGATTCAAAAAGAAATCCAGCTCATGCTCCAGCCTTAACGCTGTCTGATGATCCAGCGTCACAATCACCAACAAACGCTTTTCCTGAGAAATGATTTGCGCCAAGGCCAAAGCATCGCCGCAACCATTCAAGCCGCTCCAGAATATAGGCTGCTGCGGATTTTTAGGTATGGCGGATTCAGGAATAATCGGTAAGGGCATGGTGCGGGCGGTTAATTCAAGGTCTAATTAAACTGAGTATTAATAAGCTAATCGGTCAAGATTATTTCATACCAACTATTCCCGGGCTTTGCAGTCGGAAATAGTTGTTTCCGGCATTTTACCAGTAAAAAGTCTAACTTTTATACCGCTACTATATTTAATTCTGTAGGTGAGTGAGAAGATTGGCGGGTTAAAAAGCATTTTGTCGGTCTAAATCTTTTAAAAAAATTGGCATAATTAACATGCTAGAGATTTTCATCTTCCAAGGTTAGTAGCAGATCAATTTGAGCCTTAAGCCTTTCTCAGCCCCATTGCTAATAGCTACAAAAATCGAATCTTTCTATGATCGTGGTGCAGGTGATTACCTTCATCATGATATGGAAGATATCGTTAATCTCGTAGATGGTCGGCCGGAAGTTTTCAATGAGCTACGCGAGACATATCAACAAATACGTGACTTCGTTGAACAGGAAATTGATGACCTTCTAGCCGATGCTAAATTCATTGACTGCATTCCAATGCATCTTGGCCCTAGCCAATATAAGCAGTCGAGAGTACAGATAGTGATAGAACGTCTGAGATAAATATCCGCGTTAATCTTAGAATTAGGCATGGATAACATATTCCGGAGATCTGCCGGTTCCAAGGCTGATATTCCGGCATTCATTCCTTTTGTTGCTTTTCTTGGTATATACATCTTTCTATCTCAATAGCAAGCTCAATCAATGAAATATCCAATGCATTGCACAATGCAAATAGCGTAACAAGTGTAGGAGAGCACTGGCTCAGTTCCAGCATTGAAATATAGGTGCGGTCAAGCCCTGCATCAAACGCTAGCGTTTCTTGGGTTTTCCCGGTGGATTTGCGCAAATTCCTTAACGCCTTGCCAACAATAGCGTTGTGGTTAGTCATTATTCTGTATTTCTTAAACCTCAGAATATTAAATTTTCCGAGAATGCTCGTCTTCAGAGTATTCTCGGAAGTTATGATTTATAAAGTTTTTTTGCGGCTCAAGCTTAACACATCTTTAAACTTGCCGAGCTGTTCGTAAATATTGTCGCCGGAGATCAGCATATTGAGCTGCATGCCGCCCAATATTGAAACCAGGATCAACAGCACAACAATCGGCGTAGAAAACCTTTTCTTCATAAAACCTCTTTTTAGTTCTTCCTTTGATATCATTACAAAAAATAATTGATTTCGGCTGAATGTGTAAAAATACGTCCATCGACGCACGCTTATTCCGCTTTACGGCAACACAATATGCACCACGATTACTTCAGGAAGAATATGGTAAGTTCTTTCAACCTTGAAATACGTGATGCACTTCACCTTGCGGGGTTAATTCGGGGTGTTACATGTAAAATCATAAGAAATAGGTTCAAAGTCAAGTTGGCAGGAATCGCCTTTTCCCGAATCAAAAGCTGCGTTCGTGTTGCTGATCCTTTCCCCCTATTTCTCAGGCTTCATTTGCGGAAAAAAAATGACATCGCGGATAGATTCTTGGCCGGTGAGCACCATAGTCAAACGGTCGATGCCGACTCCCAACCCGGCCGTCGGCGGCATACCGTATTCAAGCGCGCGGAGAAAATCTTCATCGAGCGTTTGGGCTTCGTCATCGCCCCGTTCTTTCAAGCGCACCTGGTCTTCGAATCGCGCACGCTGGTCGAGCGGGA
>CAVUMJ010000324.1:0-7602 GCA_963741375.1 uncultured Pseudomonadota bacterium | reverse complement strand
CCCGTCGCGCCGGCGCCGGCGCGCTCTCCGTGGGCAAGGCCGCGCTGAGCACTTCGCCGAGCGGCGCGAGGTAGTAGCCGGCGGCCCATCGGCAAAGCTCGAGAATGGGCTCGTCGACAATGGGCCCTTCGCCGACCACCTGGACGATATCGCGCAGGCTCTCGCGTACCCGCGCATCCACCGCCTTGACCTGCCCCACCACGAACCCCGTGACGGTACGGTGGCGGAAGGGCACCACGACCTGGCTTCCCGCTGCGAGCGGCTGCCTCGCCCGGGGCAGTCTGCCATCACTGCTTTCCGCCAGCACGTCGCGATATTCCAGCCCGTCCGGCAGGGCAAGCGAGAAAATGTCGGCCAACTCGTTGACCTTCGCCTCGATTTCCAGGACCAGCGGCTCCAACTGCCGGTCGAAATGACGGCAATAGCGGCGGCCGTCTCCAGCAACTCGGCCAGGGCCGAGGTCTGGCCGTCGGCGAAGAGCCGGGCGAACAGTTCGCTCAGATGCAAGATCTGGCTCAGGGCCGGTTGGTTCGGCCTGGGCCGAAGGCTGCCAGGCTACGGCATCGCACAGCGATTCCGGAAAGTTCCATTGTTGCAGCAACCGGGCCGACAACTCCGTGTGCGAGAAACCCATCGCCCGCTGCTCGATCGCGCCAAGATCGAGGCGATGGCTCACGGCCCGATCGAGAAATCGGGCATACGGCTGTCCCAATTGCTGGAAGAGCAAGAGCACGCCCAGGTCCTGGAACAAGCCCGCCAGGAATGCCTCGTCGCCCGGAATCCGCCACAGGCGATGGCTCAATTCCCGGCCGGCGACGGCCTTGGTCAGCGTGTGCTTCCAGTACCACAGGAGCGTCTTTGGTGTGATTAATAAGTGAACATGATTTGTCATCAATACATAGGCATGAATCTGACAATCGTGTTTCTGACAAGCCGCTTGAAGCTTTTCCAGATAAAATAGGTAATCCGCATCACGACAGAAAATCTCAGAACGATTATTTCCTCGAACAATAACGTGTTGCGGCTGACCGGGAACGATCAATCTTCCAAGACGGGCCATAAACTGACTTCTCAAGTTAACGAAGGAAGTAGATTACCTTATATTTTGCACAAAATCAATCGAGTCTGACCCCGTTGATTGTGATTGGACCCCGTTGATTAAGTCTGACCCCGTTGATTCTTACATAATTAAGAAGACAACTGTTTATGTTTGCAGATACCAAATTGCTTATCATTGGTCGAACGGATTGATTAGAGATAAACCAGTTATCCAGTCGAAATCTTTGTTATTTCGAGTAGCAAGCGCCAACTCATGATCTAAGGCAGTCGCGGCTATTAAGGCGTCACCTAACGACATTTTTCGAATTTGACGTAAATAAATCGCTTGTTCGCATTGGCTGGAGCTCAATGAAAGTTCACGCATCGATTTTAAGACGTTGTTAATAGCCATTGATTGTTCCGCTGAAAGATTCCAATATCCCAATACCTCAACTTTGCTAATAATAGAGTAGGCTGGTTGAATGCTCAGTATCCATTGCCTTAAAGCGCTGTACTCTTTCTGAACCGAATAGATCAGTAAATTGCTATCCAATAAAATCATTCGTTCCGTCCGGGTAAGGGACGATCTGCTCGGATTTCGCGTTGCCATGTAACAGGGTCACTAATATCGGCAAATGCATTTGTACCTATAGCAGTTTCAAACGCGTCTAATAATGCCTGATGTTGAGCAGATTGAATTTCAAGAATATGACATTCATTTTTTGGCAATAATTCCAAAAAACCAATAACACGCTCGTAAATGCTATCGGATAATTCAAGTTGTATCGTCTTCATAAGTAGGAGCCTGTTTAAATTTGATCATTTTGGACAAATTAGGACGAAACCTAAAAATAAACCGTAATGTTTTAGTTCTGTTTTTAATATTAACGGTTTTTATTAAAATTTACACCAATTAATCAACGGGGTCAGACTCCAATACTGCTACCTGAAAAACGATTATTTTTTTTAAAACAAATAGATGACACTAAAATTGAAGGTTAAACTTTAGATTGTTTTAGGATAAAATTGAAACTCCTTACATTTCAATATCCAACTAAAGTTTAACCTAAGCCAATTTTATGCGAAGAACACGGAACCCGCAAATCGCTCATTTTAAAAAAGCATTTCTACAAATTCAAAAACTGCCTTTCAACGATTTTTTTCCATCCGATGTCATATCGGACATTATTAAACTGACTCGGGATAGAAGAGGCTCCATTTTTACACCGCTTGTTACACTAAAAACCTTTATATTTTAGGTATTAAGTGATGATGGTTCCTGTCAGAGAGCGGTGGGTGATGTGCTTGCTGAACGCTTAAGTCAAGGTCAATCGGCAAACTCGGTAAACACTGGACCCTACTGCAAAGCCCGCAACCGATTGCCGTTAGAGCCAATAATCCAAGCGGTTAAAAAAGTAGGGATGCGTCTACATCAGCAAATTCCGAAAGTTTGGCAATGGAAGGGTTACCGAGTTGTCTTACTTGACGGCACAACGGTTCTGATGCCGGATACAGCAGATAATCAGAAGGATTTTCCTCAACAAACCCATCAAAAGCCAGGTTTGGGTTTTCCGATTGCTCGCTTGGTTGGGCTCATTTCTTTAACGGCGGGTAGACTATGATGCACGGCTTGAAGGTGTAGTCATCACATAGCTGCCAAAAGTGCTATCTTCATTGGAATTATCTGCATCAAAGAATGCGTAAATAAATCTTGCTTTTATACGTCTTTGACGTACAATAATACTATGTACACCATCATCGAAACCCCACTATTCACGCATGATTCAAAATCTATTTGGCATGAAGACGAACGCGGAGAATTTTGCGCTTGGCTTGTAGAACATCCTGAAGCCGGTACAGTTGTTCCCGGTTCTGGAGGCTGCCGAAAAATTAGGTGGACTCGTGAAGGAACTGGCAAGCGTGGAGGGGTTAGAGTGATCTATTACAACCGTCTGGTACATGGTGAAATTCACTTGCTGGTTATCTATGCAAAGAATGTGCAAGGCAATATACCTGGGCATTTATTAAAAGCTATCAAGGAGACAATTAACGATGTCTGAATCAAATATGACTATGACTGGCGAAGAGCTAGGTGAAAAACTGCTGGAATCTGTTAGACAGATGAAGGCTGGAATCTGGGGAAGAAAAACCGAATTTTTGCCGCAAGCGGACGGTAAAATTCGCCGAGTGGTAACATTGGCTGATGGTACAGTAGAAAGCGATGAAATTATGACATTGGCGGCCAGCACTCGAATCAATACCGGACTAACTCAGCGCCAATTTTCTAAGCTGCTTGGGGTTTCTGTCCGAACTTTGCAGGAATGGGAGCAAGGCCGGAGACAGCCAACTGGTGCCGCAAAAACTTTGTTTAAAATTGCCGAGCGTCAACCAGAAGTACTTAAATCTTTAGCGGTCGATTATGGAATCAACGGGGTCAGACTCGATTGATTTTGTGAATCAACGGGGTCAGACTCGATTGATTTTGTATGAAATATAGAGTATTCTAAACTCTTAATTTGCTTAGGCAGTAAGAACATGGCACGTCTAGGTAAGATGGTAATTCTTAGTCAGCTGTACAATCAATCGAGTCTGACCCCGTTGATGACCCCGTTGATTCGTGTGACCCCGTTGATTCGTAAACCAGTATAATTGATTTGCGTAACAAAAATAATTAATAATCCATATCCTTATATCCATGCAATTTATTCATAAATAAAAAACACGCACGTTGATACCCCTCATCTCGAGTTGTATAATTACCTATTTTATTTGTCCAACCAAATAATTCTTTTGCTAAGGTTTTTTTAGCAATAACAGGATATTCATTAAAAAATGGGCTATTAAAATATGTTCCGATAATATGATCCACATTGCTATATGCTTTAGTAAATAAAAATTTCGTAACTATTCACCCTATTAGTTAATAAAATCTGCTAAGCTTATGAAATGAAAATAATACGCCCCACGCAGACACAGTTGTCGCAAATGAGCCATGCCGAAAAGGATGCGCTGATTCAGTTGCTATTTGACGCATTTGAGGCGCTGCAAAAACGGGTGGAAGAGCTCTCAAAACAAGTCGAAAAGAATAGCCGAAATTCCAGCAAGCCACCCTCTTCAGATGGCTTGAAAAAAGGCGCGGCTCAACCACGTAAGCCGGGGGAGCGGCCACCGGGTGGTCAGCCGGGGCATAAAGGCAGCACTCGGCAAATGGTGGAACACCCCGATCAAACGATTCATTTGCAACCCAGCCTCTCTACTTGCGACTGCGGGTTGGCGATTTCGCTTTCAGACGCATTTGTCATTGAGCGCCGCCAACAAATAGAGTTGCCCGAACCGTGCCATGAAGTCATTGAATATCGGCAATACGGCGTTCAATGTCAATGCGGTTGTCTGCACACCGGCAATTTTCCGGAACAGGTAGGCCCTAATGTGAGCTTTGGTCCGCGTTTGAAGAGTTACGCGGCAGGATTAGTCGTGGGTCACTTCATTTCCGTGAAAAGAGCTGGACTGTTGATTAACGACCAATACGGTGTCCAACCCTCAACCGGGTCAATTCAGAAATGGGTGCTTCAAGCATCCACTCAATTGATGCCTGAGTACGCTGAATGTAAAAAAGCCGTCAGCCTTGCTCAGGTGGTTCACTTCGATGAAAGCGGAGTGCGCGTGGATGGGCAATTGCATTGGCTGCATGTAGCAGCCTGTCAGGATGCGGTGTATTACACGGTACACGGTAAACGGGGACAGGAAGCGATAACGGCTGCGGAAATCTTGCCGGATTTTCGAGGTGTTGCGGTACATGACCATTGGAAACCTTATTTTGCTTTTAAGGAATGTGTTCATGCACTGTGCAATGCCCATCACCTGAGAGAGCTGAACTATTTTGAAGAGTTAACCGGCCATTATTGGCCCATTGCTCTTCGGGAAGTGCTAATAGAGGGTAAAAACGCCGTCACCGATGCCAGGCGCGCTGGACACAATTACCTGGAACCTTGGGTGCTGGAGACTATTTTAAGTCGGTATGATCGGTGCGTCGCGTCTGGTTTAGCGGCGTTTCCAGAGAAAAAATGCGATTCGGCGCAAAAAGGCCGGATAAAACAGGATGCTGAGACGAATCTTCTGATTCGATTGCGGGACTACAAGGCCGAAACGTTGCGATTCCTAACCGATTGGCAAGTGCCGTTTGACAATAATTTGGCTGAACGAATGGTTCGGCCTGTCAAGGTCAAATTGAAAGTCTGTGGCGGATTCAGAGCCTTTGGCGGAGGCCAAGCTTTTTGTGTCCTCCGCTCTATCTGGGAATCCTCTCGGCTCAAAGGCAGAAACCCCTTCGATTCGTTTCGTATGGCTTTTGTAGGCTGAATAGTTACAAAAATTTTATATCATGACCATCTTGCAAAGTCAGATAAATTCCAATACGGGGTTCAAACGGTTTTAGATCTTCTTCATTCAACGCATTCTTAATCTCACCTTGCCTTAACATATCAATAAGCTCAGAGATATTTTCTTCATTATCAGTTTCAACTGTACAACCAATATTAATTAGTGTTTCTTCACCTTGCATATGGCCGAAATGAATATCAATAGGTATCTGCACTACCTTAACATACATAATTAATTCAGGTTTTGGAATTTCATCTAACTCAAAATTCAGCGAATTTACAGACTCATTTTTACTAGTGTCATTGGCAAAAACCGGATAATTCCCAAAAATACCAAATGCCAAAACCATAACATAAAAAAAAGCAAATATTTGCAGCAGATGTTGTCGCTGAACAGCAAGTTGCGTGTCCGAATAGAGATTATCAATGGAAGTTGATAAGGGGTAAGGACCGATAGCCGTACCTCGGTCAGCAATGACAAGTTCTCCTGTTTGTGGATTGAGATAGGCTTGAGCAGAATAACCTATCTCTGTATTTTGCTCAGTGAATCAACGTGAATCAACGGGGTCATGAATCAACGGGGTCAGACTCGATTGATTTTGTATGAAATATAGAGTATTCTAAACTTTTAATTTGCTTAGGCTGTAAGAACATGGCACGTCTAGATAAAATGATAATTCCTAGTCAGCTGCACAATCAATCGAGTCTGACCCCGTTGATTTTCGCAATGCTATCCTTAGAAATTTTTAATTATTATCGACCAGTAACTTTAATGCTCACCAATGATTTCAAGTAGCGCTTCATAACGCTTATCCATATTTTCTATTTCTTCTAAATGATCAAACAACCCAGATTCATCTAATTGTGTTGGCATCATGGACTTCGGGAAAATAAAGATATTTCTATTCGACGACCAAACAGACCTTAAAGGCTTTGGGAAAAATTTTATTTTTAAAAGTAATGGCTGCATATAACTATAATCTCCATCATTACCCCCATTTGAATAGAGTAGTGTTTCGCCACTATCCAACTCAACAGTACTTAACCGACTCGCAGTTGTAAAATTGATGAATAATGATTTCCATTTTCCTATGTTATAATCGTAGACTTCTTGTTCTTCAATTGGAAATTTTTCTTCTAATGGCTTCTTAAAACGCACTACGACATAAAACTCATCAGTTGCGCCATCGGGATATTTTATCGCAACATAATGGTTGAAAATAGTTGGATATTTTTCATTACCAAAACGGCGAAAGGATATTTTATCTGTGCCAGTAAAAGTTGGATATTTCATATGCAAAGCACCTCTGGGGATTTTTTCCTCATAAGAGGAATTCAAACGATATGAATCATGAATCAACGGGGTCAGACTCGATTGATTTTGTATGAAATATAGAGTATTCTAAACTCTTAATTTGCTTAGGCAGTAAGAACATGGCACGTCTAGGTAAGATGGTAATTCTTAGTCAGCTGTACAATCAATCGAGTCTGACCCCGTTGATTCGCGTTGATTCGCACATCTATTAACATGTCTTGCAGTTTCAGCGTTTGGTAGACAATGAAAGCTATTAAATGGAGATAGCGATCCTGCTTTTCTCGGCGAGAAACCTGATGAATCTGAGCTTTGATAACGGAATAGGCGTAGTAGCGTAGGCATTCATAACTTAAACCGAGCTGATTCACTACGGGTTTAAATTCGAGATAAAGTGCCATCAAATTCTGTAGATCGGCAAGATTGGCTTTGATTTTCGATGGTCTGGTCGATTGGGACGCCTTTTTAAGCAACGTAATTTGATAACGCCATTTATCATCAGAACCTAAGCCTGTCGCTTTTTCCAGTAAGGCTTCAAGCATGTCTTGCTGGACTTTGTTAAGACTGTTTTCAATAATTTTAATCAACGGGGTCAGACTCCAATGGCGCTGATTTAATAACGTGGGATTAGAGGCTAAAATTTGTCGTATTATTCAAAACATGTATCTGTATAGCCCAATTTAAAAACTTAAGTATAAATCTGCTCGTCCTGGGCTTGGGAGAAACAGAGAAAATAATAACCTGTTAGCTATTCATAGAGAATCATATAGAGTCAAAATTATTAGTTTGATGATTAGTTAACGCATCTAGTTAATTAGATAGATGTTCTTCAAAGCATTTATTTCTTAAAACTTCTAGGAGCTTTTTTGTAAT
>CAVUMJ010000323.1:0-8494 GCA_963741375.1 uncultured Pseudomonadota bacterium | reverse complement strand
CGCCCGCTCAACATCGGCGCCCTCGCAAGGCAAGCTAACCTTATTGGCCTTGCGCCGCGAGAAGATGCCGCCGCACTTTGCCTATGCTTACCAGTCAACTGGATTGATCGTTACGGAAGAGAACGAAGACTATATGGGACAGATCAGTGAACCATGCGGCATTGATCGCCTCATGTAAATCATTAGTGGTATTCATAATGCTTTCTAAATCATAATCCCATGAGCCTTCTACAAAGTGATCCGTATCGACCAATGTAATGACATTGCCAGGTTCAATTTTCATTTTATAACTCATTGGCTTATGCATAATATCCGGAGGCAGTACGATGCCCTGGTCATTTTGAGTAATGCGAATAATCATTGTGCCAATTTCAGTTCGACCTACTGACTCAAGATGCATCCACTGACTTGGATCAGTGTATACAGATGATTTCGGACCATGAAGAGTGGTTTGTAAATAATTTCTGAAGGTCTCTCCTGGGCGAGGATTAATGACATCGACATAACGCAATCCAATTCGATTAATCATGCCGTGGTGAATTTCAGCCACCTGGTCAACGATTTCAAGACATTTTTTGAGTCGATTTGCAAATCCATCAAACCGATCATAGCTAGTTGTAACCAATACCAGCATATCCTCACTGATTGTGAGAGCCCATTGATTGTCTTTGGAACGAAATTCGTCCTGTTTGCGCGTAGTAATCTGAGGCTGGTTGCCAGGTGTGATAACAACCTGTTGCACAGTAGCGCTCACATCCTCTGGAAAGCCTTCTTTTCTAAGCAAATCATGAATATGAGGGATAAAATCGGGCATGCGACGAACCTTGCTAAACTTAATTTGGCACAGGACAAATGACAGAGGATCATTGTGAAGCTTGTAGTGATTATAGGAATAGTTCATCGTCACGCCTCATCTGCTGGTTTTCACTTTACATATGTATTTACAGTTTAAAGTTTAGCATTTTATTGATTGTAATACGAGCACCAATAAAAATAGGTTTTGTTACGTTAATTTTCAAAGGGCTATAGAGGGGTCTGAAGTCCAGCGGTACGATTATGCTGAGCTTCGCATAATCGTACCACTGGACTTCAAACCCCTTTGTCACGATATTAATAAGTGGCCGTGCAAGCGCACTGACCTTGATTACTGCATGCTTGGCCTCCACGCGTTGCCGGAAGCGTGGGCCTGTGAGGTACTGGTAAACCATTTCCGTCTTTGTTTGCTGACCTTCGGAAGCTTGGCGAGCCATGTTGACTTGAAGCAAGGTATGTCGAAGTACCGTAGCGACCGGGATTGCTGCCCGTGGGTTTGTTACCCAGATGCCGTCAATCACATCAAAGGATTCCACACCCTTTGGAAGGGTCTGGCTGACGATGACGGCAATATCAGCCTTGGCTGTTCTTTGATCTTCCCGAAGTTTGCCAAGCCATCCGTCACTCCAGTTTTTCGTGCGCTTGGATTCCCAGAGGATTGACCCGGCCTGCTGGCCAGTTTGGCTATTAACCTTCTGAATGGCGTCACCGCCGAACTCACCCTTGGGAACCGGTTCAATGGAGTCGAACGGAAATTTCAGGCGTAGAAGGTTCTCGATCTCCAGTTCCAGCACCTCCCCCTGCAATTGTTGCGACCCCTGCTCCAACTTGCGACGCAGGTCTTCGTTTGCCTTCAGGGTGTCATCAATCTTCTTCTGAAATTCAGCTTCTCTCATTTTGAAGCGCTCGGCTTCAGCTTCGCGTATTTGGTCACCGATGGCCTTTTTCGCTTCGTCGAGTTTCCGCTGGAGATCAAGCTCCAACTCACGGCGGGCTTCCTCCAATTTGCTCTTTTCCTGGCGAAGGGCCAATTCCTGATCGCGCAATTCTTTCAGTTTGCCATCTTTTTCTGATAGCTCCTGCTGGAGCATCTTTTTCTCGGCTTCGAATTCTTCAATTGCCTTGGCCTTGGCGTCCTGCAGATTTGTCGTGGCTATTGTTCATGGTGAATTCGTCATCTGGATTTGCTTTGAACATTTTTTAATTGTTCGTCTACTTGTTTATCAAATGGCTCAGGATGACCACCAAAGCATTTTTGTAAAAAAATTCCATGAAGACTCTTATCGGATACAGGCTTACCGATTTTGCTGTCGAAGAACTCATTGACCGCAATTGCTCGAATACCACTTTGTTCAAATAAGTCGCCAAAAATCACCTCGATCACTGTATTGGAATTTGCTATTTTGTAACTATTCAGCCTACAAAAGCCATACGAAACGAATCGAAGGGGTTTCTGCCTTTGAGCCGAGAGGATTCCCAGATAGAGCGGAGGACACAAAAAGCTTGGCCTCCGCCAAAGGCTCTGAATCCGCCACAGACTTTCAATTTGACCTTGACAGGCCGAACCATTCGTTCAGCCAAATTATTGTCAAACGGCACTTGCCAATCGGTTAGGAATCGCAACGTTTCGGCCTTGTAGTCCCGCAATCGAATCAGAAGATTCGTCTCAGCATCCTGTTTTATCCGGCCTTTTTGCGCCGAATCGCATTTTTTCTCTGGAAACGCCGCTAAACCAGACGCGACGCACCGATCATACCGACTTAAAATAGTCTCCAGCACCCAAGGTTCCAGGTAATTGTGTCCAGCGCGCCTGGCATCGGTGACGGCGTTTTTACCCTCTATTAGCACTTCCCGAAGAGCAATGGGCCAATAATGGCCGGTTAACTCTTCAAAATAGTTCAGCTCTCTCAGGTGATGGGCATTGCACAGTGCATGAACACATTCCTTAAAAGCAAAATAAGGTTTCCAATGGTCATGTACCGCAACACCTCGAAAATCCGGCAAGATTTCCGCAGCCGTTATCGCTTCCTGTCCCCGTTTACCGTGTACCGTGTAATACACCGCATCCTGACAGGCTGCTACATGCAGCCAATGCAATTGCCCATCCACGCGCACTCCGCTTTCATCGAAGTGAACCACCTGAGCAAGGCTGACGGCTTTTTTACATTCAGCGTACTCAGGCATCAATTGAGTGGATGCTTGAAGCACCCATTTCTGAATTGACCCGGTTGAGGGTTGGACACCGTATTGGTCGTTAATCAACAGTCCAGCTCTTTTCACGGAAATGAAGTGACCCACGACTAATCCTGCCGCGTAACTCTTCAAACGCGGACCAAAGCTCACATTAGGGCCTACCTGTTCCGGAAAATTGCCGGTGTGCAGACAACCGCATTGACATTGAACGCCGTATTGCCGATATTCAATGACTTCATGGCACGGTTCGGGCAACTCTATTTGTTGGCGGCGCTCAATGACAAATGCGTCTGAAAGCGAAATCGCCAACCCGCAGTCGCAAGTAGAGAGGCTGGGTTGCAAATGAATCGTTTGATCGGGGTGTTCCACCATTTGCCGAGTGCTGCCTTTATGCCCCGGCTGACCACCCGGTGGCCGCTCCCCCGGCTTACGTGGTTGAGCCGCGCCTTTTTTCAAGCCATCTGAAGAGGGTGGCTTGCTGGAATTTCGGCTATTCTTTTCGACTTGTTTTGAGAGCTCTTCCACCCGTTTTTGCAGCGCCTCAAATGCGTCAAATAGCAACTGAATCAGCGCATCCTTTTCGGCATGGCTCATTTGCGACAACTGTGTCTGCGTGGGGCGTATTATTTTCATTTCATAAGCTTAGCAGATTTTATTAACTAATAGGGTGAATAGTTACAGAAATTTTACTGTTCGATCTTTTTTTGACTGATGAACCGTATCGATTTCGGGTAGAGAAAAGTCGAAATTATTTTCAAAAAAGGCCAACGAACTTTTGGCAATTTTATCGTAGCATTGAGCATTTTCTTTTTTCTTATAATGCCAATTAAAAAGAACTGACGCTACGGAGTTGTTTAAATTATTTTGATTTATAACCACTTCTAAATCAGAATAACTTAGGTCATAAAAGGATTGTTTCAAAAAATTTCTCCTGGTAATATTATATTTTACCAATACCAATTAGTTTGAAATATTGGATTTTATATCTCAATTATATGGAACTCATATTATTTTAGATAATAAGATGTGAAACATTGAGGGTTGAGTAAAGTTTTATTCTGACCTCATTTAACGCCAATGCAACAATCATCCAGCCGGCAGCAAGGGCTTAGATGATTGGTATCAGTGGTAGCGGCAGATTTCATTCTTCTTAACTTACGGATTAATGCCCAACATCAAAATAGCAATTGCCGAGCTTGATTGTGCCATTTTCCTCGCCATAAAGCGGCCAGTCAATTGGCCGGATACTGCCAATTCGCCATTTAGATCTCCCATGCGGAACAAAACGCCATTGTTTCAAATTGATTTATAAGCGGACGATACATCCATTTTTTAGATTGAAACAAGCTAAATTTTATACTTTTCTATCGCATTATTTAACTGTTTAATACTGTACCAAAGCAATGCAAATTTAATCTTATTCAAAAATCGTCAACTAAATCTCAGGAGAGACCACCATGAAAAATCTGCTGCAAATTAATACCAGTATTTTCACCAGTAACGGCGTATCCACCCAACTTGCCAATCTTTTCGTCAGCACCTGGCTGGCAAAACATCCTGAAGATAAATTGGTATTGCGCGACTTGGCCGCCAATCCTCTTCCGCATATGAGTGCACAAAGATTCGCTGCATTTACGACACCCGTCGAGCAAAGAACTCCGGAGCAACAAGTTTTTATAGCAGAATCGGATCAATTAATAGCGGAACTCAAACTGGCGGATATTATTATATTGGGTTTGCCCATGTACAACTTCGGTATTCCGTCTACCTTAAAAGCCTATATTGATCAGATCGCCCGTGCCGGTCAAACTTTCCGTTACACCGAAAACGGCCCTGTTGGTTTACTGGAGAACAAAAAAACCTATATCTTCGCCACCAGAGGCGGATATTACTCAAATTCCACACTAGATACCGAAACTTCGTATATTCGTGACATCCTGGGATTTATGGGCATCTCGGATATCGATTTTGTTTATGCGGAAGGTTTAAACATTGGCGAATCACAAAAGTTGGCAGCCATATCTAATGCAGAGCAACAATTAGCAACATTAGTCAATTAAGTTTTTTTAACACCTTTGGAGTATTTAACCATGAAACATTTGATTTATTTTAGCCTTGCCTTGATTTTGTCGACTTCAGCCTGGGCGGATTCGGAAACCTATATCATAGACAGCAACCATACTTACCCAAGATTTTCTTATAATCATTTGGGGTTTTCCACTCAAGTAAACCGGTTCGACCATACTACCGGAAAAATTATCATCGACAGAAAAGCCAAAACCGCAACTGTACAAGTGCAAATCGACACTAATACAGTCGACACCGGCAATAGTAAATTCAACGAGCATATTCAGGGTGAAGATTTCTTTGACACCGCCAAATACCCGACAATCAGTTTTACTTCCAGCTCGGCTGAATTTACTGATGATCAGTTGAGTTCCGTGTCCGGCGATTTAACCATTAAAGGCATCACCCATCCGGTCACTCTTAAACTCAGTTCCTTTCAGTGCATGCCGCACCCAATGCTAAAAAAGGACGCTTGCGGGGCTAACGCCATCACTACCGTTAAACGTAGCGACTATAACATGAGCAAATATGTGCCTGCCGTCAGCGACGAAGTGACAATTTACATTGCAGTTGAAGCTGTAAAAGAATAGGCTGAACACTTAATCTGAGCATTCAATAACAGTTAATGAACGTGAACGGCTACTACCCCGCAAATTCAATACTATATATTCCGCATGGCGGCGGGCCTTTACCATTGTTAGACGATAAAGGCCATCAGGAATTGCTGAATTTCCTATATAGCTTATCCAGCCGGTTTCTAAGCAAACCGGCGGCAATTTTATTGATCAGCGCGCACTGGGAACAATCTGTCGCTACTATTACCAGCGGCGAATCGCCGGGTTTGATTTATGATTATTACGGTTTTCCGGATGCGGCTTACCGGATTGAATATCCTGCAGCCGGAGAGCCGCAGCTTGCTTTGCATATTGCTAATCTACTGCAAAAACACGGCATCCCGGCAGTTCTGGATGCCAAGCGCGGCTTTGATCACGGTTTATTTGTACCGTTAAAAATTCTATTTCCTAATGCAGATATTCCCTGTTTGCAATTATCGCTGATCAACGATTTAAACCCGCAAACTCATATCAAAATAGGCAATGCCCTTGGAGATTTATCCAAACAAAATGTATTAATTTTAGGCTCAGGTTTTTCCTTCCACAATATGGCGGCATTTTTTGCTGACGATAACGGAACTGCCGTATTGAAGAATAACGAATTTCAACAATGGTTAATTGATACCTGCTGCGATCCTGATTTAAGCACACAACAGCGGGAAAGCCGGTTAATTGACTGGCAGCACGCGCCTTATGCTACATATTGCCACCCCAGAGCGGAGCATTTACTACCTTTACACGTCTGTTTTGGCGTAACCGGCGGCCCTGCCAAATTATTGTTTAACGGTGAAGTATTAGGCAAAAAAACTTGCGCATTCTTATGGTGAACCCGCGTCATTTTCAGGTGCCGCTTGTCTTTTCAAAGCGGCCATAGCGCAATAATATGGCGGGCAACAACAACAAATTCAGCAAGGTGGAAGTCGCCAAACCGCCGATAATAATTGCCGCCATTGGCCCCATGATTTCCCGGCCCGGATTGTCGCTATCAAAAGCAATGGGCAACATGGCCAAAGCTGTCACCAGCGCCGTCATTAAAATGGAAGGCAATCTTTCCTGAGCCCCCCTTATCGCTGTTGCAATGGACCAAATCTGTCCATCTTGTTCAACCAAATAACGGAAATGCGAAATCAACATGATACAGTTACGGACAGTAATGCCGAATAGCGTGATAAAACCTACAAAGGAACCGACCGATAATCCTGCGTTGGTCATTACGACTGCAGCCATGCCACCCAATAACGCAAATGGCAGATTAACCAGCGTCAGCAACACGTTTCTAACGCTGCCTAACGCCATATAAATCAACAGCATCACTCCGCACCCGGCTAATAAGGCATGCAAAATCAGCACTTGTCTGGCTTTTGCCTGCTCCAGCGCCGCCCCGACAAACTCCGGGTACGTGCCCTGACTCCAAACCATGTCATTCAGAACACGACGTTTGAGCTCCAGCATAAATTTATCCATATCAATATCCTGTATATTACATGTCACAGTCTGTACGCGGCGAGCGCCCTGATGCAATATATTGTAACGGCCTTCGGTATGGCGGATTTCAGCGATCTGTCCCAGTAAAACCCTTTGACCCTCCGCATTCAGCAGGGGAATTTCCTGCAGTGATTCTGTCTGACTGCGCAAATCCTCCGGCAAAGTCACCGCCACATTATAAATTCGGTTACCCTGGATGTTTTTACCGACAATACGTCCTTCATAAGCTGTTTGCAATGCAGCCATCACCTGAGCCGGGCTGATGCCGCGAAAGTTCAATTGCTCCAACTTCAACTGTACTTGCATCATGGCCGTTAACGGCGGAGAGCGCAACTGCACATCTCCGACTCCCGCCATACTATTCAATAATCCAGCCAATTCCTGAGCCTTGTCATCCAGTAAGGCCAAATCATTGCCGAAAATATTGATCACCAGCTCGGCTGTATAACCAGAAATAGTTTCATCAATGCGTTCGGTTAAAAAACTGTTGGCTTCGTAATTGATTCCGGGAAAGGCAGCCAAAATCTCTCGCAAACTATCTAAAATTCTTTGCTGTTCAGCGCCGGACAAAGGCTTTAGTCTGACTTCGTATTCACTATAATGGCTTCCATAAGTGTCCGCCCCTCGTTCCGCCCTCCCTGCCCATTGCGATACAGACTCTATGCCCTCAACAGCTAAAAATCTTTCCGTTAGCAAACTGCCAATGCGTATCGATTCCTGCAGGGAAGTGCCAGGCATGCTGGCGGTATGCACAATGAAATGACCTTCACGCAGTTCAGGTAAAAACTGATGCTGTAGACTTAAAAACGCAGAAAACCCGGTTACAAACAGGATTAGACTGGCTAGCACTACCGCCCGAAAATGCCTTATCACCCAATTAAGTTGCTTTGCATAAAACGGCTTTAGATATTTAATCAGCGGCGGATCAAGCTGATCATCAAGATTGCGGCGCAATAGCAGATGACAAAGCGCTGGCGTTAAAGTTAAAGCAACCAGCAAGGACATTAAGATTGCCAAAATATATGAATATCCCAAAGGCGCGAATAACCTGCCTGCTACACCGGTTAAGGTCAATAGCGGCACAAACACCAGCGCTACGATAAAACTGGCATACACCACCGACCCCCTAACTTCCATTGATGCCCGATAAATCACTTCACTGGCCGGTTCCGGCACTGGCTTTAGGCGATTTTCCCTTAAACGCCGAAAAATGTTTTCGGTATCGATAATGGCGTCATCCACCACTTCCCCTAAGGCAATGGCTAATCCCCCCAAGACCATGATATTCAAATTAACCCCCGACTCCAGCAGGATAATAATTG
>CAVUMJ010000322.1:0-6524 GCA_963741375.1 uncultured Pseudomonadota bacterium | reverse complement strand
AGCCAGCGCGGGTGATCAAGCTCACCGGCAAATCTGTTGACCGTCAATCCTTCCGCCGCCAATGGCTTTCCACCAACGGGCCAACCCTTGGCAGGGGCAATATTCACAGTCGGAAACAATGTCGGGTTAGGCGGAGGTAGTTTGGGGTGGGGGCCAACGCCGGCAGAGACCGGTAATTGCGCCACTTCGCCACAGGCCGTTAAAGCTATCCCGGCCAACGAGAATAACAATGAGTATCTTGGGTGCATAAGAATAGATCTCGATTCAAGTTGAAGGTCAGGATCGGTCAACTTGCCTAGGAGGCTGTCCGAGAATAGGAACCGTAGCGAGGGAAAGCCATTTTGAGTCAGATTTTTTGCGCATTTGAGGCACAATAGTTGCGCTATTGAACGAAAATGCGCGGAAAATATGACCAAAAGGGGCTTTTCCGCAGTAGGTTTTCTATTCTCGGACAGCCTCCTAGACCCAATTGAAACGTCTGAGCGAAAGCGGCCGAGTCAAAAACAGCAAAAATAATTTAGCCGCAATATTAATGTCGGTCGGTGCGGAATCGTACATTGCGAAATTCGTTAATCCACCTGCTGACAATTTTGTTATGTATCTTACCGCACTGACACAACCGGCGATTAGGATTATTAATAATCAACAGACGAATCGTTGACTTGGCAAGAATCAGCAGAGAGGGGGAATGATGAATTCGAAGCGCTTGATAATGTCAAATACGCGTCCGGATTCGATAGGCTTTAGTAAAATTTTTCGCTGGCTGAGTATAACCTTGCTGTTTTTATTTCTAGCAGGTTTTGTCGTCATAGTCTTTATGCCAAATACTTGGTTACGCGAATTAGCGGGTAATAAAGGCAGTGCATTGCTTGGCCGTGAATTGGCGATTGACGGCGATATTCATATCGCTTGGGACTGGACTACGCCAAAAGTGTCGCTACATCAGTTACGGATTGCCAACCCACCTGAAAGTAAGGATAAAAATATGTTGACGATCGACACGCTTACTTTCGAAATAAAGATCTGGAAATTATTCCTGGCAGAACTGAACTTACCCAGCATCAGTTTAGTAAAGCCCAAAATTATATTGGAAAAATACTCGGATACTAATAAGAATTGGGATTTCCCGCTGTTTTCGAGGGCGCATATTGCCGGCGACGCTGTGTTACCCAATGGCCGTAATAGTTTTCCTATCATCGGTAGTTTATCGATAACCGAGGGTCAATTAACTTATCGAGATATGCCAAAACAATTGGCCACGCAATTGACTATCGTCTCGGCCAAAGGCGGAGAAGGCCATGAAAACGATATTTATAGCGTGACCGGCCAGGGTACCTTGCAGAACAAGCCGTTTTTTATTCAGGCTAAGGGAGGTTCGCTGTCCATGCTGCGAAAAAATACCCAACCTTACCCTCTCACCCTCAATATCAGCATGGGCAGCACCCGCGTCAACCTGGAAGGCACGTTCGCCGATCCTGTGCAGATGGTCGGCGTCGATGCCCAGCTTGATTTGCGTGGCGATAATCTTGCCGATCTCTTCTATTTAACAGGTATTCCGCTGCCGCCGACACCGCCCTATAAATTAGCGGGACATTTGCAAAAGCTGGATGGGATTTGGGGATTTCACCACTTCCAAGGCCAGGTTGGCGATAGCGATTTATCCGGGGAGTTAAGTTACGATATTAGTAAGGATCGGGGGCTTATTAAAGCTGAACTAGTCTCACAACTTCTTGATATGAAAGATATTGCCGGGTTTATCGGCGCCACGCCAACAGAAGGAACATTGTCGCCCGCTCAAAAAGCACAAGCCGAACAGCTAAAAACCAGTCCACGATTGCTACCTGACGTCCCGATAAATTTAATTCGGTTACGCGCCGCCGATATGAATATCCGCCTTAAGGCCAATCAAATCAAAGCGCCTGACTTGCCGCTAAACAATCTGGATTTCGGTTTCAATATAGAGAATGGCGTGTTGACAATGGACCCCTTTAATTTCGGTATCGCCAATGGCGCAATCAGCGGAAGTCTTATCCTGGACGGCCGAAAAGATATTCCCATCATTCAGTCGGATTTGTTGATTAAACGGTTAAGTTTTAAACAGTTTTTCGCAAAAACTCAATTCGAGCCTTTGTCGTCCGGATATTTTGGCGGTAGGCTGCAATTGAAAGGTAACGGCAGTTCACTGGCTAATGTCTTAGCGACAAGTAATGGCCGGATTATCTTGATGATGTCAGGCGGCTCCATTAGTTTACTGATGGTGGATGCGGCCGGGCTTAACATTGGTCAAGCGATTCCTTTACTGCTAGGGAAAGACAAATCGACCACTATCCGCTGCGCCGTCGGTGATTTCAAAGTCGAGAACGGGTTACTGAATTCGGACGTTTTTGTGCTGGATACTACAGATTCTAATATAGCCGGAAACATGCACATCAATCTGAAGGACGAAACCATGAATGCCGAGGTTGAAGCGCATTCCAAGGATTTTAGCCTTCTTAGCGCCCGCACGCCGATTACTGTCGGCGGCACCTTGAAAAAACCTTCAATTGGGCTTGATCCTAAAGAGCTTGCCTTGCGAGGCGCCAGCGCAGCAGTGTTGGGTGTCTTTCTTAGCCCTCTGGCCGCCATAATCCCCTTCATCGAGCTGGGACTTGGTAAAGACAGCGATTGCGGTGAATTAATTCAACAGGCCCGCCGCTATTCGGAACCTAAACCAGCACCAAAGAAGATGAAGAAAAAGATATGACATCAAAATTATTCTCACTCCATCAAAGATGGGAAAAGCCCTGCCCCGCCGGTCTGTATGATAACGAACAGACCATCACCAACTTTGCGGCTATAGTGTTTGCACGGCATTTACTTAAGACCGGTGGTTTATAAAGATTCCAGCTGACCAAGATGATTAGACTAGAAGGATGTCCGAGAATTGAAACCGTAGGGCATAGGGCGCAATAGGCGTTAGCCGTATTGCGCCGCATGTTGGCCTTCGACCATAGGGCGTATTACGCTTCGCTAATACGCCCTATGGCTCTGTATGATAACGAACAGCCTCCTAGGAGGTTGTCCGAGAACAGAAAATCTACTGCGGAAAAGCCATTTTGAGTCAGATTTATTGGTTTACTGGGAATTTAGCCGAAATTGCCCGTCAAACCACCGGTGTTAAATCCGTGAAAAATGATATGCGTCTTAGATAATCACAGGAAATCATTATGGAAACTATAGACAAAGCTTCAAATTTCGCCCATGAGGCTATCGATAAACTCGCCAAAGTGACCAATCAGGCTGCCGATGCATTTGATGAAAAAAGCCACGAAGTGAAAACTGCCGAGCAGCGGCTTCTGAAGAATTGCCAGGTTTATATCCGCGATAACCCAGTAACCTCGCTAGGCATAGCGGTAGCGGCCGGCTTTCTTTTGAGCCGTCTATTGGGCAGACGTTAACGGTCCACGCTCATTAAGCGGAGCCCAATAATGGACCGGACATCAGAGCAAGATGCAAGCAACGGCGAACCTCTCAGCAACGCCAATGTGCTAAAGGACATCCAATCCTTATGGTACGAATTACGTGAATTAAGCCACGATCACTTCCGCCTCGCTGCGCTGGAAACACAGCGTGCGGGAGTGAGTTTGGTGTCTATGATAGTTACAGGGGTAATGCTTGCCTTTTTGATGAATGCGGTTTGGTTTGGATTGATGGCTGCCGTAGTATTCAGTTTAATCGAGAATGGCATCGAAACGAGCAGCGCCATCCTGCTTGCAGTCGCATTCAGTTTATTGCTGATGCTCATTCTAATCGGCGTCATCCGCCGTAATAGCTATTATCTTCAGTATCCTGCTATTATCAGAAGTCTTCAGCCCATGCCGCCGGCACATCGAGAAAAGGAGCAATCCTAATGGCGGCTAAGTTTCCATATTCCAGCAAATCCAAGTCACTGAACGCTCAAATTTATGAAGCGGAGCAACAGGTGGCGTTGCGTCAACAACGTGTAACGGATAGTCGTTCCAGCTTACTTCGACACATACATCAGCGCATGACCGCACCGGCTACCTTGTGGCTAGCGGGCGGCATTGGCTTTATGTTTGGCGAACTCACCAAGCCCCGAACCTTGAAGACCTGTAGTCAAAATGAGCAATCATCCGTAACTGAAACCACAGCCTTAAGTCTCGCCCTCAATTTCATCTCATTAATTCATAACTTATACATGGCCTTGCCTCTAATCCTGATTATCAAATCCTACTTCGAATCAAACATCTCAAACGGAACGCCAGCCTATCGGGATGTAAGCTCTACCGGAAATGTAGTCGTAGACCACACAGAGTCTAGCGCATAGGGCGCAATAGGCGCTAGCCGTATTGTGCGCTGCATGCTGGCCTTCGATCATCCGGCGTATTACGCTTCGCTAATACGCCCTATGGCCCTATCCACTGTTCACAAACTGTGAACCCCTTTTGACCTTAAGCCAACTATTTATGGCTTAACGGAATTATCCGATTTGACAGACCGTTTTGGCTTTTGGGTACTGTCGGCTATGCGTATGGCTTCCCTGGCCCATTCCTGGAGCAGGACGGGATCGGTAAGCACTTCTTCCGGCAATTCGAAATACCTTTGCACTTGAACCCGGCCTTTCTTGGTCAGGTAGGAGAAAGGCTGCATTCCTGCTTGTGCATATTTGTGCCGCGTACTGTCATCAACCACAAAATACAGGCTATTGTCCATAATCATAGCAAACTGTATAAACCCATTGGAAATGCCGATACCTCCAAAGAACCGGCCTGTTTGTAGCGGACCGATCGATTCTAGCAGTTCTAAAACATATTCCTTATATTCAGCGCTTGGAGTCAAAAGCTTGTACCTGGGTTAGGTGATTTTAAAATCGTGCATGGGATTCTTGGTCATTTCTTCCGCAATAAATACCCGGAATATGCCAATAACTCTTGGCCATTAATCGTCTCCAATCGAACAGTTTCATGCATGCCGCGTCCCAGCCCAAGAATGACGGCTTCGTTATCTGACCATGGCGCAATCGGAAAAGCTATATTGCTCAGACCATAAGCAGGAATTGAATATTCCAGCATTAAAAAACCATCTCGTTCCCGTAAGGCGCAGTTTTCAGGAATATTAGCCTCACCTTCAGCCACATTAACAACGTCATACTCGCCAATGCGATTCCGCAGGGAAGCGGAAATGGGTACGGGATTGATTTTCTCGCCGAGCACAAACGTGGCGTTTTGCCAATGAACCAAAGCCAGATCATGACCCGCAATACGACGCAAAGATAGACTGACTTCAGCCAATTCCTCTGGTTGTATTGGAATCAAGCCCAACAGCTTGTAACGAATCCCGAATCTCCCATCTTCTCGGCCAACCAAATCCATGCTGCTGCCATTCAGTTCGGTAGCCAATGTTTCTCCATCCCGGGTTAATTTAATATACCCTAGCGCGGTTGCGTATTGTCCCGCTCCCAATTGCTGCTCTTGGGGGGTTAATCCGCGCGTTTCTATTACGGGTTTTTTGGTGTCGTCAGGCAGATGCGATCCGGTTTTTATTGCAACTGCCAGTTTTAGCGCAGTATTCGTCACTTTGTCCATCAAATCGCCGGACGGCGGGGAATTTGCAAGCACCACAACGCCTAGCTTATGTTCAGGCACGATGCTCAACTGGCTGCGATGAAACAGGGTAGCGCCAGCATGCGCGGCAATTAAACCAATGTCAGGCTTGTTACTTAGGAGCCAACCCAGGCCGATTTTAAAATCAACATCCAGATCCACAGTTTCATTTTGTGTACGCAGCATTTCATGAAGTGTCTCCGGCTTCAGAATTTGTTTTCCATTGGCCTTGCCATCCGCCAACACCATAGCAATAAACCGGCTCAGATCCATCACATTGGCATTTAGGCCGCCAGCAGGTATGTCCCGTAATGCCACCTCGTTGCTTTCTTCATGATTTTGATAGGCTTTAGAGGCTTTTTCCCCCTCAAGACCTTGCGAAAATGCTGCATTAGTCATACCAAGCGGATTTAAAAGTTGCTGATAGGCATAGTCGCTGAATGCTTGTGTCGTAATCTGTTCCAACATCGCCCCTAATAAGGTGATGCCCAGATTGGAGTAAGACCAGATAGTATTGGGCGGATAGGCTACATACTCGTCTTGCAACTGGATGACCACCTCACGGAAAGGAACAGGATTTTTTGTCCACATGCCATTGCCCAGATCCCCCGGTAGACCGGAATGGTGCGTCATTATATTGCGTGGGGTAATGGGCCCTGCATCGGGAAAGTGGGATTTGATGGCGAAATTGGGCAAATAGGTTTTAAGTGGCTTATCAATATCCAGCTTATTCTGTTCCGCCAGTTGCATTACTAGTGTATCGGTAAACAATTTCGAGATGGAGCCCACCCGGTAAACCGTTTCGGGCGTAGCCGCAATCCGGCTGGCTTTATCCTCATAGCCAAAACCTTGTGACCAGACGATCTGCTGATCGTCCACCACCGCAATACTTAAACCCTCCACATTCTAGACAATACGTTC
>CAVUMJ010000321.1:0-4889 GCA_963741375.1 uncultured Pseudomonadota bacterium | reverse complement strand
TATTTTCTTCAAACCATACATATTGCTGACGCCGCAGAATCGTATTTGAAATGCTCGCCTTTAAGCACCAGTTTAACCGGACAGCCATATGCATCGACCGCGCCGCCTTTAAATGGTTTTTTGCCATGACATGGATCGGGAGCCGGGGCGGTTACAATTGGCGCAACCGGAGCCGGCATGATTCGAGGCTCGGCTTTAGCCACCTGTTTCGGTTTTTCGCCAAACGGAATCACGAACCCTACATTCACCACCATATCATTAAACTCGGTTGAGCCGGTCTGGATATGATTGTTCATATTGTTATTATATCTATACCGCACATCGCTACGAATCAGGAAATTATCATCAAGCTCGTAAGTAAAACCAAGGCCGGCTTCGCCTATTATACCGGCGCCGCATTGTGAACCAACGCAACTATTCATGCCGCCTGCCGCAACGACAGCGTATGGCGAGAAGTTATCGCGAAAGAAATAATATTGTAAATCAGCAGTACCGCCAGCCAAGGACCAACCCCCGTTTTGGCCGCTAAAAGTTTGATAAAAGCCTCTCAACTCCACATTGAAATGCCTATCAATAATTTTGCCGACCCCCAGACCTCCACCCCAGCCGTCATCCGCATTACGGTCGCCGCCGGTATGTAGATACGTAGCAAATGGAGCGGCATACCAGCGATCATCCAAAAATGAATCGGCAGCCTGTGCCAGCGGCATAAATCCGGCGCTGAGCAATGAGACGATAGTAAGGGACTTTGTTTTCAACATAATCTTTCCTGTAGAGTAATAAAAATCGAAAATCTTTGCGATTACCATTTGAAATTCGAATCTAAACAACTTAAGTGTTGTAAAAAGTACGGGTAAACCTTAGCCGCCGCCTCAACCAGCCGTCTGTGCGTTTCCGCACATAAGCGCTAAAACAGCTAATTTGATTTGACGGATGAAAAGTTAAGCTGGAATCCAAAACCGTTCAATTAAGCCGAATTGGCAGACTATCATTATCAACTTACATTGGATAATGCGCAACAGAGATATCATGCACATCGGCTTCCGTTGCATGGTTATCGATTAAAATATTTTTGGCGCTTTCAACTTCCTGTAGCGAGCCGTGTACAACCAGGATGAATTTATCCGCCTTCAACGCAGTTTCGTAACGAATCACGCTATCCTTGGGAATCCCAATACTGGCAAGGGCGCCGCCAAAGGCGGTCAAACCGCCGGTAATCACCGACAATTCAAGCGCTCCGATGATCCAGCTGACCAGCGGCCCGCCAACCATAACCGGGCCTATGCCGGGAATCAGGAAAAATGCGGAGCCAAACAGCAAACCCCAAATCCAACCCCAAAACAGCCCGAACTTCCCCCAGGTTGCCATGCGGTCACCGGTATTGTAGTAACCGATCACGTTTTCTTCACTATGATAATCTTTGCCTACAACGGAAAGTTTCTTCATATCGTAACCGGATTTTTGCAATTCCTTTACGGCGATTTCCGCCTCCTGGTGGCTGTTGAACACGCCAACGGCTGAGCTTTCTTTTACTGACATAATGTGACTCCATAATTTTTTGCTATAAAAAGCGCAGTGTGGTTTGTTTAACAAACCACTGTCGCCGCGAGTGGCGCAGATATTGATTAAAAGTGTTGCCGGCCCTGGCATCAAGTACCGGACTAGCCCACTAAAGATCCAACTTCTCCGGGCTGAACTATCTATCAGGCCGGTTAATCTGCATCACGAATATTGATGATTATTTGTCGGCACGTCTGTTCGTCAACACACACAGAAATGTTTTCCGGTTTGATTCTAAAAATGGCGATTGACTTGCTTGGCAGGCCATTCATGCTGAATCTGCCGAAAACTTAAGCTAGATGTTGAAAGGTTCGCCGGCAATCTTTGTACGCTATCGAACAGACCTTCACTTGCCAATAGGAAATAATAATCATCCTAGGAGACTGCCAGAGAAACGGCGGCACATAGGCCGCAATAGGCGCTAGCCGTATTGCGCCGCATGTTGGCCTTCGATCATCCGGCGTATTACGCTTCGCTAATACGCCCTATGGTTCTGTATACGCTCTCGGACAGCCGGACTGTCCGAGAAACGGCAGCACATAGGGCGCAATAGGCGCTAGCCGTATTGCGCCGCATGTTAGCCTTCGATCATCCGGCGTATTACGCTTCGCTAATACGCCCTATGGTTCTGTATACGCTCTCGGACAGCCGGACCGTCAGAGAAACGGCAGCACATAGGGCGCAATAGGCGCTAGCCGTATTGCGCCGCATGTTGGCCATTCGATCATCCGGCGTATTACGCTTCGCTAATACGCCCTATGGTTCTGTATACGCTCTCGGACGGCCGGACCGTCAGAGAAACGGCAGCACATAGGGCGCAATAGGCGCTAGCCGTATTGCGCCGCATGTTGGCCATTCGATCATCCGGCGTATTACGCTTCGCTAATACGCCCTATGGTTCTGTATACGCTCTCGGACGGCCGGACCGTCAGAGAAACGGCAGTTGGTCAGATTCAAGAGCGCCGTCGGCACTAAGCTTGATGTTTAGCTTCATTAGCATCCGCCTTAGCGTTCCGTCCGCCCTCCCTCACCTATCCTTTTTATGAAACAGGAGCTGGCTTATGAAAGATCACAAAGATATTTTAGCGCGTCTCCCGGAATCGCTGCCGGTTTCAGTAACGACTGTATTGTTTGGCATAGCCTCAATCGTATTGTTAGCCGGAGTCATCATGGCCATCTATACCATACCGGCAGATTCAGAAGGCATTGTGCTGCGTTTTGGCAAATATGTAGACAAAGTTCCATCCGGACTGCATGTCAAGCTGCCATTCGGCATCGAAACCGTCATCACAGTGCCGACCAAGCGTCAGCAAAAACTGGAATTCGGATTCGTAACCCCTGGCTTCACCAATCCCGATCAAATCAGCAACTCTCCAAAACTGGAATCGTCGATGGTGACCGGCGATCTGAATTCCGCACTGGTGGAATGGGTAGTGCAATACCGGCTTACCGATCCCGAGCAATTTCTGTTCGATGTCCGCGAACCCAGCCAAACCTTAAGAGACATATCGGAAGCCGTCATGCGCGAAGTCATTGGCGACAGGACGATTGATGAAATCATCACCATAGGCCGGCAAGAGATTGAGGAGGCCGTCCTCCTGCGTATCAGCGAGCTATCCAAACGTTATCAACTGGGCGTAACCATCAATCAGGTGCAATTGAAAAATGTCAACCCGCCGGAACCGGTGCAACCTTCTTTTAATGAAGTTAACCGGGCCCAACAAGACCGGGAAAATTTTATCAACTTGGCAAATGGCGAATACAACAAAGCCGTGCCAAGCGCCCGAGGCAAAGCCGACCAAAAAATTCGCGATGCGGAAGGCTATCGTTTTAAACGCGTTAACGAGGCGGAAGGCGATGTCAGCGCCTTTAATCAGGTTCTGGGGCAGTATTTAAATTGGCCGGAAATCACCCGTACCCGCCTTTATCTTGAAACTTTAGGCGATGTGTTACCGCAAGCGAAGCAGCAGATTATCGTCGATGATACGGTGCAACAAATTATGCCGATGCTGCCATTTTCACTCAAAACACCGGGGCAACCACAATGAATATTTCCGGAAAATATTGGTTTTTTATCATAGCTTTTATATGCATGTTTTTGCTGACTACCTACACGGTTAATCAGACCGAGCAAGTCATCATCACCCAATTCGGCAGCCCTGTCGGCGACCCTGTCACCACTCCCGGCCTGCACTTCAAACTGCCTTTTATTCAGGTGGTTAACAGCTTCGATAAACGATATCTGGCCTGGGACGGGCCTATGGTTGAGATGTCTACCAAGGACAGAACTTACTTGCAGGTTGATACATTCGCCCGATGGCGGATAGCCGATCCCTTGCGCTATTATCTTAGACTGCATGACGAACGCAGCGCTCAATCCAGGCTGGAAGATATTTTGGGCAGCGAAACCCGCACCTCGATCGCCCGTCATGAACTGATAGAAATTGTCCGCACCGACAAAGACCGCAAACCCATGCAGAATGTCAATCTAACCGGGGCCTTTACCGGTGACGGTTCACTCGGCGTATTGCTGCCTATCCATACCGGCCGGGTTGCCATAGAGAAAGAAGTTATTGATGCGGCAACGCCAAAATTGGCAGAGTTCGGCATCGAACTGCTGGACGTGCGTTTCAAACGCATAAATTATAATCAACAGGTATTGGAACGCATCTATCAGCGGATGATCAGCGAACGGCTGCAAATTGCCGATCGCTTCCGCTCCGAAGGCGAAGGCGCGGCGGCGCGGATTCTTGGCAACAAGGAACGCGACATCAACCAAATCCAGTCCATGGCTTACAAGCAGGTTCAGGATATAAGAGGTGAAGCGGACGCCAAAGCTACGGAAATCTATGCCAAGGCTTACACCCAAAAACCCGATGCAGCCGAGTTCTATAAGTTCTTAAAGAGCATGGATACCTATCGCAAAGTCATCAATTCCGATACCACCTTGGTGCTTTCAACCAACAGTGAGATTTTCGGCTGGCTTAAACGGGTGGAGCAGAAACCCGTTAAATAAGCGCTGAGTTTTAAGACAATTGACACGTCCCTTCGGCCAACTAACCAGCAGATTTGACAATGTTCGATAACGTACTGACTTAAAGCTGAATTTAGAATTAAATGGTTTCCAGTATGAATCAAACAGCGCCATCCAGGCTCCACTTAAAACCAGCAGTCGTAAATTCCTCATATATTGCACTCTCGGAGATTAAATGATGAAAAATCTAACCAGAATATTAGCCGCCAGTATTTTTGCCATAACTTTATTGAATGTCGTCAGTTGCGCCTCTACGAAAAAACACAGAAGGAACGGGCGAATATGTTGACGATAG
>CAVUMJ010000320.1:0-15046 GCA_963741375.1 uncultured Pseudomonadota bacterium | reverse complement strand
ATGTATTGCTCTTCATTGCTGTTTGACTCAACCGATACCGAACGGTATAGACTTCCCAATGCATCACAGCAATCTTCAATCAGCCACAAGTTATATTTTTTAGCTAAACGTTGCACAGTTTCTACATTAAAAGGATTACCCAATGTATGCGCCAACATGATAGCTTTGGTTTTTGGTGAAATGGCAGTCTCAATCAATTCGGCGTTTATGTTGTATCCAGGCAACTCAATATCGACAAACACCGGCAATAAGCCAAAATGTAATATAGGATTGACAGTTGTCGGAAAGCCAGCCGCTACGGTAATCACCTCATCACCCGGTTTTAAAGCTCTTTCGCCAAGTTTATCCGAGGTAAGTGCGGCAACAGCCAATAAATTGGCGGATGATCCGGAGTTGACAGTCAATACGTGCTTTACGCCAATAAATTCGGCTAATTGTTTTTCAAAGGCTTGATTAAATCTGCCTGTGGTCAACCAGCCATCCAGCGCCGAATCGACTATATTTTTAATTTCCTCCGCGCCTATCACTTTTCCTGATGGCGGAATGCAGGTAACACCAGGCTGGAACTCCCGAGGAGCAAACTCCAAACTGGCATATTGTTCTACCAACACCGCCATTTCCTCTCGAATTTGGGCTTTTCTGGCGTGATTATCCATTGCTGCCTGCCATTTGCTCATATTCTGCAATTTGCTTGAGGGTAAACTGATGCATATTGGCGCCAGCCATTTGCTGTTGATACCAATCCAGCGTTTTAGTTAAAGCTTCCGGCAACTGCCATCTGCCGCGCCAAGACAACCGCGCCTGCGCCTTACTGCAATCCAGCTTCAGAACGTGAGCTTCATGCAGTTGTTTATCAGGTATGATCTGACACTTCAGATCAGGCCAATATTTAGTAACATGCTCAACAATCCATTGCACATTTTGAGCTGATTCCGGATCAGGCCCAAAATTCCAGGCTTCCGCAAATTCCGGTCCGTCAGAAAACAAACGTTCCGCCAAGCGTAAATATCCCGATAAAGGTTCCAGGACATGCTGCCAGGGTCTGATGGATTGCGGGTTCCGAATAATCAGGGTTTGTTTGCCGGTAACTGCTCTAATCAAATCCGGCAACAGCCTGTCTTCAGCCCAATCGCCGCCGCCAATCACATTCCCGGCTCTAACTGTCGCCAGGGCTATTGAACCGCTATGACCAAAATAACTTTGCCGATATGCCGCCACCAGCAATTCCATACAAGCCTTACTACTACTATAAGGATCGTAGCCCCCCAGCATATCGTTTTCCCGGTAAGACCAAAGCCATTCACGATTTTCATAGCATTTATCGGTGGTCACCATCACCACGGCTTTAACTGAATCCGATTCCCGTATGCACTCCAGGACGTTTAAGCTGCCCAGCACATTGGTCTGATAGGTCTGTAATGGGTTAAGGTAACCATATCGAACTAATGGTTGCGCCGCCAAATGAATCACAATTTCCGGCTGACTTTCCTGAAAACAACTTCTGACAACCGCCAGATCGGTAATATCCCCTATCTTTGAATTGATCAAGTTTTCAATACCTGCAAGCTCAAACAAACTGGGTTTTGTAGCAGGCGACAGCGCCAAACCGAAAACATTAGCCTGCATATTCTTAAGCCAAATTGCCAGCCACGAGCCTTTAAAACCGGTATGGCCAGTGAGTAAAACATTTTTGCCCCGCCAAAACTCAGGATTAACTACCAAATTTTCCACGGCGCATTTCCTGAATTCCAAAGATTTTCCAGATACATTTTGTCACGGAGCGTATCCATCGGTTGCCAAAAGTCCTCATGCTTATAAACAGACAACTGTTTTTCCTTGACCAATCGCTCCATTGGAGCCCCCTCCCAACTGGTTTGATCGTTATCTATATAATCGATCACTTGCGGAGAAAGCACAAAATAACCGCCATTCACCATGCCATTATCGCCTTTGGGTTTTTCCTGGAAAGCTACGGCCTTATCGCCTTTGACAGTTAAAGCCCCAAACTTGGCCTGCGGAAAGGTTGCAGTCACTGTAGCTAAACGTTGACTGCTTTTATGAAATTCTATACTTGCGGAAATATCGACATTGCTAACGCCATCGCCATAGGTAAAACAAAAATATTCTTCGTCTTTTAAATATTCTTTTACCCGTTTCAACCTTCCCCCGGTAGCGGTTTCTTCACCGGTATCGACGAGTGTCACTTGCCAGGGTTCGGCCTTATTTTCATGAACATGCATGCTGTTATTGGACATATCGAAAGTGACATCCGACATATGCAGAAAATAGTTGGCAAAAAATTCCTTGATTAAATACCCTTTATAGCCACAACAAATAATGAAATGATTAATACCATGCTGCGAATAGATTTTCATGATATGCCAAAGTATCGGCATACCGCCAATTTCTACCATAGGCTTAGGCTTAAGCAGAGTTTCCTCCGATAATCGCGTCCCTAAACCTCCAGCTAAAATGATTGCTTTCATGTCAAAACTTCCTTCAGGGTAATAAAAACAGCCAAAATTTTGACACCTACTATCTTCTTCAAGGCATAAGGGTTTAAAGATTGTTGATGCTAGAAAAAGTATAGGCTGACGCCGCAGTTTTTTTAAGCAAGGAAAGTCATTTCATGATGATTTTCGATGTTAAAACAACTTTAAGAGATATGAAGCGATTTTTATGCCAGATTGCTTAATTGCATTAGTTGAGTTTAAATCATTCTTGTTTTTGACAATTTGATGTTGTATTTATTTTAATCGTGTGTGTCCTATATTTGCACGAGTCTATATCGATAAGCAGTGTGTGGAATCGGCAATGTGTCCGTTTGAGTTAGCGGCTTAGAAGTAAACCATTTCAAAAGCGGCTAATGGCGGATGCGGATTGAATGGACGGAAAGGGGCTCTGGAGAGTTGTCAAATCAGTGATAAAGCGGGCAGAACAACTTGGAATGAAACCGGTTCCTGTTGCCGCCTTAAAAATGGTATTTAAATTCAGTTGGTTAGAGTTTATTTCTTAAGGAAACAGATTTACTTATCTATCCGACATTTTCATCTCGGATTAATTGTCCTCAAAAATTTCTTCAAGCCTATTTGCATCGAGCGCCCGGTCAAACCAAGTTTCAATTTCCGTCAACGATGCATTGGAAATTTTAGCTGTAATATAGGGCGGTATAGCGCCAAACCGCTTTGCCAACAATTTTTGCATCGCCAGCATTTCGCCTTCTATCTTGCCTTCTATCTTGCCTTCTATCTTGCCTTCGATTTTGCCTTTTGCTTTGCCTTTTGCTTCGCCTTCAGCCTTATAAGCAAGCGCCCATTCTTCAAGTTTGTCTGCTAACACAACATCCAACTCCTCTAAAGTTTTTACCATGGGTAACACAATACCGTATTCCGGATTCCGCATCAAGGTCGCTCTTATCCACAATGCCAAGGTCCGGCCTAAATCCGGACGATCACTTAGCCAGACACGTAACAGAGGTATTAGCTCCCGCATCGTTTCCACGCTGAGCGGATGTTCAATTCTGAATACCGCCGCCACCAGATTTTTCTGAGACGCCAGTTCACTATCCGTATAAGCATTTTCGTCGATCAGCAGATATCTGCAGCGGGGTTTGAATTGGTCTACCAGCCCCGGTACCGGCGGGATTAAATCGAAAACATCCAGCGCCGCCGTCCAGCGTGGCTTGCCATTGTATAGCACAATGGGCAAGATCGGTGGTAACAAACCCTTATCCGAAACCTCGCCGCGTTTTATTAAGTCCTGGTAAAGTAAGCCTTGATAGATCATGATCCGCAAGGCCATATACTTATCGACGCTGCTTTGGAACTCAATCAGAAGGTACAGAAAAAGCCACCGGTGTCCCACTTTTACCCGCCAGATCACATCGTTTTCGCGCTGCTTATAATCTTCTGTTACATAACTTCCATTCACTCTTTCCAGGGTCGAGTAGTCCAAGCTATGCAACCATTCGTCCGGAACAAAGCCCAAAATGAGATCGCGCACCAATTCGGGGTTGGAAAAGAGCGCTTTATAACTGCCGTCGTGATTTTTTCGCATAGACAATTTTATAACGATATTGTCTTGGCAAGAAGTTTTTTGGTTGTCTTCCTGCGTGATTATCCCGCTAAGCAACCCATGCCATCAGTTACTATTAGCCATGATTAAGTTTCCCATTTTTTGTTAACTTTCAGAATCATAATCCCCACACCTCCGCCATTTATCAACCAAAATCCGCCAACGAAAAATATCGCAAGCATCCCCAACCAAATGCCTGCATTTCCGGCACCGCACAAACCCAGCCATTTGCCCATGCCGAATGCTTAGGGTATCTTCCGCCAATTGCAGGGCATAGAGCAAGGTTTGCTGATTATTTGTGCAATCGTCTAAAAACTCATCAATAATTTCCTGATCGGTTTCCTTTATGGCGTCCAGGTAGGCCAGCAGTTTGGCTTTGTCTTTATCAGACAGCACATAATCCGGATTTTTTTGCAATGCGCCATTTTCGGTTGTGACCGGTGTGACTGTTGTTACCGCCAGGTCTAATGAGGGTTGCAGCGGTAACACACTGGTTTTGGCGGGTGTGACCGGTGTTACCGGGTGGTGGATTGCAGATAATGATTGATGATCTCATTCAGCATCATCGTCTTCCGGGAATTGGATCAGATAAAAGCTGTCTTTAATGCCGTGCGATTTTATCTGGGTTTGGTAGTCTTTTGCGCCGGGGATCAGGATACCTGCCTCGATTAACAGTTTTAAAGCAGACTGAAAATCCGCAAACTGCATGGCTTTTTGCAAACCGGCGCTATTAAAAACCCATTGCTTGCCTCCCCGTTTGGACAAACGCCAATAGCCGGGACGTTTGCTTAACACTCTGGCGTTGTCCGCAATGATGGTAAAGCCGGAGTCGCCGTAAACTTCCACATATTGACGTAATGCTTCCACCAGCTTTTTGGATTCCAGATCGCCTTTGCCGCGATATTTGCGCCATTCCTTAAAACAGCTTAGCGCCACGTCCATCGCCGCCCGTTCCGGCCAGCCGGTGACGCCATACTCTCCGGCCAGTTCGCCAGCCATGCCGATTAAGGCGAAGGCTCTGGCGGCAATGCCTTCCTGCGCCGATAACGGGCCGGAATGTTTTTCGAAAACGCTTAAGTTCAGCAAAGTCGCGTTGATCTGCGGTGAGTTTTTGCAGATAAGCCAAGCCTGCCGCGCAGTAATAGCAGGCGGTGTTTTTGGCCAGCAAGTTGGCAAAATCCCGGCCTGACTCCAGACCATGCAAATCATTAAATGCGCCTGGCCGGTAACATCGGTAACACCGGTCACATGCAAAAAATTGTCATTGCAAAATTGTTTTGAGTTTTGCTCAGTAGCTTTGCCATCTTTATTGGCGCGTTGATGAAACGGCCAGTCGATTTCTATGGTCTCAGGCAGAAATTCTGTCACGCTTTATTCTCCAGGCCAGGATAAGTTATGATCTGTTCTCTGATTTGCACCCAGCGCTCACTTATCGGTCTTGATGCGTCATAAGCAAACGCCGCTTGGCTGATATCCACCCGGCAAGGCGGCACTGTTACTAGCGCCGCGCCGGAAACCAGCAAGATTTTGACTAATTCGATGATTTGCAAATGGGTTGACCCCAATTGCCGGGCAGAGCCAAAGCCAAATACAGATTCGGATATAGGCATTAGCAATGCCCAAACGGTGGGATTTTTCCGCCAATTTCTGGCGCGTCCCCAGCAGTTGCGTCCTATACAGACAATAATCAGCCGGGGCGGATTAGCCGCTTGCAGTTTGTCCTGCAAGGCTTTACCAAAAGGAGGGGGTTTCTTTCGATTAATTTCCAGCATCTTAATGCGGATTGTCAATCAATGACCTGATATCATCCACACCCCAAGCCATAATCCGTGAACCAGTTTAACCGGCGCAGGAAAACGGCACGTTTTAACACCCTGTGTGCCTTGCTATCAAATTGACTAATGTTCAAATAATTGCGTACCAAACCTACCCGCATATAACCAACAAGCATGAACGAAAAACCCTTAGTAAATAATTTGCGTATGGCATACCGTATGCGACATGGCTTTTCGTGCATTTTTAAAGGCGATTTGACCAACAATATCGGCTTTTTATCTAACCCACTGGAAAACAAATGTTTTACGACATGGCAAACACCCTTGCTCAGTCAGTATTGTGGACTTGCATACATTCAAGTAAGATGAATGCATCGATTGCATTTTTATGAGGTGAAGCTATGGCAATGCTAACAATACGCAATCTTCCAGACGATGTACACCGCGCATTGCGTGTGCGTGCCGCTCAACATGGACACAGCACCGAGGCCGAAGTTCGCGAAATTCTGGCGATAGCGGTCAAGCCAGAAATGCGTGTTCACCTAGGAGAAGCCCTTGCGGCATTAGGCCGCAAGATAGGCTTAACGAACGAAGATTTTGATGTCATCACTCAAGTGAGAGACAAAACACCGGCTGAGCCGCTGCATTTTGAATGATCATCCTCGATACCAACGTTGTTTCTGAGGCGATGAAGCCGGAGCCGCACCCAGCTTTGAGGACTTGGCTAAACAATCAAGCCGCAGAAACGCTGTATCTGTCAAGCGTGACTCTGGCCGAGTTGTTGTTTGGCATCGCAGCACTTCCTGCCGGTAATCGCAAAGATAAGCTGGCACTAGCCCTTGACGGTCTGATGGGGCTGTTCAGGGATCGGGTGCTGCCATTCGATACCGATGCAGCACGACATTATGCCGAACTGGCCATGACGGCCAGGGTTGGCGGGCGGGGATTCCCAACACCTGATGGCTACATCGCCGCGATAGCTGCCTCGAGAGGGTTCATCGTGGCGTCACGCGACACGGCTCCCTATGAGGCTGCCAATGTCACAGTCATCAATCCGTGGGAAACGTAGAGATGCCCGGATGGCGGCTGGTGAAACTAGGGTGAGTCTACCCTCCTGATCTTTAAAATGCCCTTAAAAATAGCATAGCGAATTTTCTACCTGAACCCCCAACCCGGTATTTCAAGCGGAAATATTTTGAGCCGTTGGGGATAATCAACAAAAACATGCCTTTTTCTAATGAGATCGCGTACTAATTCGGGGTTGGAAAAGAGCGCTTTATAACTGCCGTCGTGATTTTTTCGCATAGACAATTTTATAACGATATTGTCTTGACAAGAAGTATTTTGATTGTTTTCCGGCTTGATTATCCCGCATTGACTTGAACCATAAATCAAACTAATCAGGAGTAAAAATTTTCTTCATTGGCAAATAGCATCCTAGCCTGGGCGGACAGTATAGCGGTATTCCCATCGTCACAGCGGGCAAAGCAATCAGGTTTATTGGGAGGACAGCTTCTGTATTATTAGTGGTGCACCCCTATTTCCCTGGGGTAATGGTTGCGCTGGAGGCTTACAATTAATTGACGCTTAAAATGTATCAAAATTAGCCATTTGGTACGATGACAAATTCATCTTCAGACTTCAACGGGTTCTTAGCCAAAGCTAGTGTCATGCATAAATATTTTGCTGCTTCTCGAAATTCAATGAGTAAATTATTAGAAGTTAACTTTTGTTCTCGAAGCTCTCCATCAGGATCAATTTCATTGATAAAATTTTTCATTCTATCCGTGATAGAGTCATTGTTAAATTCAAGGACATGTGCAACTGAATTTCTTAAATTGTTAAGTGTATATAGGGCTTTCAAAATCAGATCAATCTTGTAATTTTGTATCTCATCTCGACCTGCAAGAGCTTGAGCTAAAAGCAACCTTACATAAAATGAACCTTCGCCAGGCTTATTAATTTCTTTAAACAAGTCAGGCGTTACTCTTGATTTAATAAACTCAAGCAATTGCACCTCAATTACTAAATGAGCTTTCAAAATTAGAAATGCTGCATCTGCGCAGGGTACATGCTTATCGAACTGCTCTTGAGTAACTTTAAACTCGTCTAATAATCCTTCAAACATCAAGGCACCTAAAATAATAAATGTTAATAACAGGCATCTATGGCCGCCAAAATGCAGTGTAACTGTAGTATAACGAAAGCCGCTTAGCCTTTGACAGCCCCCATTATACTTAAAGTCACTTTTCAGCATTATAATCTGAACGGCAACATAGGGACTATGGCTATAAATAGCCTATATGGTCAAACTTTGACTACTACAAATAATCTCTAAAAATTAGAGATTATTTTATGGAAGTTTCTGCATTTGCTAGCTGTTGAAGTAGTCGTTGCGCATCATCGTTATTTGCTCAATTTTTACTTGCAATTAAGCATACCATTACTGCACATATTTTGAATATTTCTCTCTACGTTTTTTGGCTCCCAGCTTTCTTCTACTGCTCGTCTATGCTCTATAGCTCTATCCAGTTCTTTACGTTCTTCAGCTTTTTTAATTTCTTGAATTTTTTGGTATTCAGCTTGAGCTTCAGCTGATACCGTTGAGCAGGATTTTTCCGTGAAAGCGTTTATCTCTGAATTTAGTTTTGGATTAGCAACAATGATATGGGTTGTTCCTATAATATCGTATTTGAATGTTAAATCTCCTGCTCCCTTTCTCCATGTATTGTCCTTTACTGGTTTTCCAATCTTATTCGTAAAGAACTTAGAAAGCTGATCTGATGCTTTAAAACTTGAAGTGGTATACGTATCCAGAGAAATATCAATTTTTGCAATTTTGTCATTATAAACATCATATAAAATATTGTTTATTTTATATCCTTCGATATTGTTTGAAATACCTAAGTTGTTACTTGAATACTGTTGACTATCATACCTTCGGCTTTCAAATCCTTTAAAGAATTTAGACTTATAAGAGAAGAAGTCCTTTTTCTCTTTATCTTGTTCATTGCAATACTCAAGAATATTATGCTCAGATCCAGGTGTAGTCATCAATATAGAGTTATCCCTGATTTTCTTTATGTCTTGAGTAAGTCCAACTCCATTAATATTGATTTCGCCAGATAATGAATTTTCTGAAAAAAAGATGATTAAAAATAAAATGATGTATTTCATTTTTTTGCTTTATTTAAGGTTTTAGGTATGGGCATTCAGCGCTTTTAAATTTAACCTCGCATCGTTTCTCATCTAAACATATTTCAGATGTTTTTTCTGTGTCTACTAATCCATAGCGGCTATACAAATCTATACTTTCAATTTGAATAGTGGCTTTTGAACCTATTTTTTTACAAGAAAAAGATTCAGATTTTAATTTTTTTAAAGATGGCATAACAAAGTCCCTTTCTTAATGAGGAAGTTGCAAAACTCCAGATTTGAGCCGAATTTCCCCCAGAAGGGGTGGAAAAGGGCGGCCATTTCTGGCACGATGTAGTTTCTGACACACACATCACGCCCTCCTATGAATAATACGCAACCTACTAATTTTCTGCAACGTTGGAATGCTATCCAATACGATTTGATTCCTGAATTAAAGGAAGAAGTGGGTCACCTGACGCCGAAATTAGAAAAGCTCATTCATATTTTGGAATGGGTCAGCGCCAATGGTCGATTGAAAGATGAATTTGGTGGTCGTTTTGTTCGTGTTCATGGGTCAGTGAAAGTCATGAGCCACTTAATGTTCGGCGTGTTGGTTCTGGCAGCAGACCAGTTGATGAGATTAATGACCTAAACGGACTTTTCAATCGGAAAATGTATTCTGCCGACTTTGGCAGAGGGTTGCTATTACCCAAATTTAGCCAAATCCGCTTATAAAAAGAAAATCTCATTCAAATTTTCGAAAATTGGCGTTTCGAGTGGGTTTTCGTTATGGAGCGTTGCTAATTAGCTCTTATTTGCTGAGTATTTTACAAGAAGCTCAATGAATATACAGGTAAGCACTACTTTTCTTATTTTTCCAGATGGGTTTTGAAGTCTACTGGCGCGTCTTCCCCTACCAGCACCGGTTTTTCTCCATCCCAAAATACCGCGTAATGACCCAAGCGGCGTTTACGTTCCAGGGTTTTAGCTACGGCTAGACGTAAGCAATCAAGTATTGCCTGAGTTTCAGCATCAATAATTGGCGGGGTTGTTGATGTCATTGATTAGCTGCCTGTTGTAATACTTTAAAAAATTCAGAGTGATATATTATCCTATCTTCAACATTTTGGCGAAAAACCAATTCAACAGATACGCCATAGTTCATAAAACAAACTGTTTGATCGACTAATGCTGCAAAAACATTTAAAAGATTATATAGACTCTTAGGAAACCGGCGGATAATATCGTCTTCCGGGATATTGTGACCGCCATGCAAAACCCGCTCCGCAACCCGTAATCTGGAAATATCGGCATTGGGCAAAGCCAAATAAATTAATTCCACACGCCATCCATCCGCCTGTAAACGATGAATCAATTTGAGATAGCTGCGTCCGGAAAGCGTGGTTTCAAAAGCAAAACTCTGCCTTTCGGCAATGCATTGTTCTATTTCGCGTAAAAACAGCCTACTCGCCGCTACTAATTGTTGTTCCGGGGCTAAGGGTGACAACCCGGAAGCAATTAAATCGGCATTGATAAAGCGTTGGCAATGAACCACTGAAGGTAAATATTCCAACGCAAAAGTAGTTTTCCCCGCACCGTTTGGCCCGGCGATGATCCAGCAGGTTGGCGTCAGAGTATCAACTATCACAGACCGGTTTCGTGTCTTGCTCAAATTCTAATGAAGATTGCTGTAAGGCTTCCAGCAGTGTTGGGGAATATTTACAATCAGTTGTTGCACGTTTTCTCCTAACATATGCTGATATTATCCTAAAAAGATCAGTTAAGCCAATCACCAGCAAGAAAGTAAAAAATCGCAGTTTTTTAAGGCCTACCTAATCAGCTTTAAACCGGGTGGTAAGGCTTCACCGAATATCTGTTTTTCTTGCTGTTCGTCTAACTCTTTAAATTCGGACAACATTTCCAGCCATGATTGCGATACTTTTGTTTGCTTGAGTTTTTCCATAATTTTTAATCGCAACTCTTCACTTATATCCCGCGCCCGATCATCACAGCGCCTACCTAATAGCGTAGCGGCAAAAGCCGCTTGCGGTTGCTTTTTCCAATCGGTATTCAGGATATTCAGCAACCAAGATTCCACTGTTATAGCTGGAATGACATCATGATTATTACCGTGGAATAAAATTCTAGAACCTATTCTGCCGACAGCCCACCAACTTTGTTCGGATTCACCTGTCTTTTCCAGACGTTTCAGTAGCCATTCGCCAAGCTGAGTTTTATCGTTTACCGGAAGCCGTTCCAGAACACCGGCCAGCCTGACGATATCATCATATGATCTTACCGCCAATTGCTTAATAACCCCTGGTTGGCGGGCGGATGCCGGATTAATAAATTTGGCAATGTCTGCAAAAATTTGCTGCTGACTTTGCGCATCCAATCCGCCTGCGACACGACGCCACAACGTCCACCACTCCGCCCAATTCTGCTTTTCATTCACAAATTGCAGGGATTCCGAATAGATTTTCCACAATTGGCTAACTCGCCAATCGTCAAGCGGGTAACCAAACCCCGGACGTAAGCAAAAACCCGTTAAACTTAACCACAAACGTTCATGAGCTTCGCTTCTTCTACGAAATTTACCACCCTCCAGCAAGGCATTGAACAACTCGCGCAGCAAATGGGTTTGCCATTCGTTACGTGGCAAACCGATGATTTTCTCCAGCTCTGCCCGTAAAGTCTTTACTGCTTGAGGATCAACCTGTTTCGATCTGGCGCCGAACACGGCCTGAATTTTTTCAATTGCTTGTGTAGCCTCTTTTGATAATTGAGAATTTGCGGTCTGACTGTTTTTGTTTCGAATCTGAAACTCTACATCCCAGCGCTGCCGATTATCTTCAACTGCTACGCATTGTAGCCGCAAGGTGCCGACTTCCGTGTAGGTTGTCAGCAAATTCACCCGAACCTCAAGGTTTTGCTGCCCCTCTAAAACTACAGCTAAGGGCGGTAAACTATGAAAATGCTCATCATCCAACTCGGTAATATCGCCTGGATGATATTCCGTATCGCCACTACTTGTCAGTAAATGAAAACGTACCGGCAATCCAACTTTTAAGGCAAATTCACGGTCCGCCAGCAAGACTTCCCGGCCTTCTTCACTGCCTTTGGATAAAATACAGACACCTTGTTTTGCTTCATTTTTACCGGCCTCAACCAATAAGAAATAGCTTCGCGCCGCACCGCCGGCAATTTTAAGTTTTTGGTCTTGTTGAGCAATGGCAAAACTGACTGCGCCATAGGCAACCGCCAGCTCCGGATGGCTATTATTCAGCAATAATGGCGGTTTGCCGCTCCATTGACCAAGCAAGTTAACCAGTCTTTGCACCGTGCTGGCGCTTCGAAACAGTCCGCCGTTAAGTAATAGAGCATCCGGAATAATGCTTTCCGACTGGGTAGCCGTTCTGGAAATTTGCGCATGTAATTGTAAAAAACCGGCGATATGTTTGCTGATAGCAGGATCTGCAGCGTAAGGCAGACCAAATTCAACAACCCCTGTGCGTCTTTTTTCCGGCAAGTCTTGCAAATTTGATAAGGGCAAAATCCCACTCGGGCTTGAACTTGCCGACGGGAACGTCACCGAAGACGTTTTCCCGAACAATGCCGGTCTTTTCAAGTTCGCCCGCTTTATTTTCGGAGTTCGCACCGGGATGCCGAGAATTCGTGAAATCCGTTCCGACGTCTCGGGGTCATCCGGTGTAGCAATTCGACCGTCGGGCATTTCGATGGCGACGCTACCGAGCTCGTTCGCCGTCGGTTGCACTTCGTAATGCGCCCGAAAGTCGAGAAGTACGGGATATTTTTTCGCGCTTGCAATCCTGCCGGTTCTTTGATCGCGCAAAGCCCAGGCGCGATCGCCAAGTACGCCATTTGCAGTCAGCTGGACTTCCTCAAGGCGCTCTCCCAACATTGACTTCACCGGGTAGCGCCACAGGTTTCCGACAGTCCCAACTTCACGTTCGATGCCCATGGCCTCGACCCATAGCTGACCGGCGAAATCCTACTCCATTTCTTCGGCCGCCAACTCTTCTCCCTTTCCAACACCAATTATAGGGTTGAACCTTTAAGGCGGAACCTTCGACGATAATCGACTCTGATATCAGTCAGTTAGCGCCGCCGCGAAATCACCGACCGAAGCTATCCGGGAGTTGTAATTCTACGCAAAAAATTGTTAATTTTCATAAATTTCCGCGCAAGGTTCTCATCGAAAATGAATGACGACAAGGTTTATTTGTTCGGTCCGTTCACCCTCGATGTCACCGCGCGACTTCTCAGCGTCGACCACAAGCAAGTCGTTCTTGGCAGTCGAGCGTTCGAGATTCTTGTCGCTCTTTTGGAACGCCGTGGTGAGGTAATCTCCAAACAGGATCTGCTTGCGCGGGCGTGGCCCAACGTTCACGTCGAAGAACACAATCTTAGAGTTCACGTGGCAGCGTTAAGACGGGCCCTCGGTAAGGAAGGCCAGCGGCTTCTGATCAACGTGCCGGGGCGCGGCTACAGTTTTGTCGGGCAGGTTGCGCTGAGCGGCAAGCCGGCCCGCCTTGCCGGCAGCGGCGCCGTCTTGGGATCGGGCCTCTGGGTAACCAAAGGAGGCCATCCACATCCGATTGGCACCGCGACAAGCGCCGCTGGCATCAGCATTGGGATTATCCACTCGCTGACCGGTCCCATGGCACAGAGCGAGGAGCCGGTCAGCGAAGCAACCCTCATGGCAGTTGACGAAATCAATCAAGAGGGAGGCATTTTGGGAGGGCGCTTGATCGAGCCGTTCCTTGTCGATTGCGAATCGGACGAGATTTGTTTCTCGGCCAAAGCGCAGGAGTTGATTATCAACAAAAAAGTAAGCGCACTGTTTGGATGTTTAACTTCGGCCAGCCGCAAACAGGTGCAGACAATCGTCGAACAACACAACCACTTATTATTCTACCCGATGCAATATGAGGGACTCGAACGTTCGTCGAATATTTTCTACCTCGGAGCCGCGCCAAACCAACAGCTACTGCCCGCAGTCCGATGGGTATTTGCGTTTCTCCAAAAAAGACAATTCTTTTTGGTGGGATGGGACTCCATCTATTCGCGCGCAAGCAACGCCATTCTCCGGGACGAGATCCATGCATTGGGCGGCACAGTGGTTGGCGAGGAATACATCCACGTTGCAGGGATGGACATTCGTACCGTTGTCGAAAAGATCGCTGAATCCGGTAGCGATGTAATCCTGAATTCCATCGTTGGGGACATGAACGCCCCTTTCTGCCGTGCCTTGCGCAGCATGAAAATACGAGGACCGACCGTGCCGATGGTCTATTTCTCCATATCGGAGAACGAACTTAGGGGTATCTCAAAAATAGATGCTGCGGGCGACTACGGCGTGTTCAGCTATTTTCAGAACCTTGATCGACCTGAGAATCGTGCTTTCGTAGCGTCGTTTCAAAGCCGTTATGGCAAACAGCGGGTGACGTTGGATCCAATGGAGGCGGCCTATTTCGGCGTCCACCTATGGGCGCAGGCTGTAAAATCGGCAGGAAGTTGTGACAATATTTCGGCAGTTCGCCAGGCGTTGCGTGGACAGACCTTCAATGCGCCCGGCGGGACCGTCATGATCGACCACACGAATCAGCACACCTGGAAAATGGTTCGCATCGCCGAAATCACGAAGAACGGAGACTTTTCGATCATCTGGAGTTCGGAAAACCCAATTCAGCCCGAGCCGTATCCTTCGTCTCGTTCCGTCGAGAAATGGCACGAATATCTCAATTCGATCTCAGCAAGCTGGAAGGGTCGCTGGTCAAGACCAAATCCGGCTTGATCGGCTGAATTGACCTCTGCATCGGCCGCAACGACATTAAGAGGCCTCAGATGCTTCCTAAGTCTGCAAATTGAGACGCCGTCAAAATTTCGGATGTTGGGGAACTCATGTCGGTGTTCCCCAGGGATCGAGCGCAATCTATCTTTTGCTTGGGTCCGGGCCATCGCTCCAAACTGAGTGGCCTTGCGTCGTGCCAAAATCCCGCTTTCTGCCCTTCTTGGGCTAAGTTCCGCCGAACCGC
>CAVUMJ010000319.1:0-19997 GCA_963741375.1 uncultured Pseudomonadota bacterium | reverse complement strand
GCAGGAATTGGATGTTGGCGAACGCAAATCGCCGTCTTCGCCAAAGAATTATGTCAGTGCGGTAAACACCGTGCTGCGGCTCGCCACCCAAGGCGAATGGAAAACCGTCAAACCGGGGAAAGATTGCGGCATTCAAGCCAGGTCTTATATCCCGACTGAAAGCAAAGCCATGAGCCTGGCAACCCACCAAACGGCACAGCGAACGGTTGATGACAAAATTTCCTGCTTATTGGATTTACAACGCGCATTCGGTTTGCGTTTTAAGGAAAGCTGTCTGCTTAATCCTAAACTGGCACTTAAAGAAGCACTCAAAGACGGTCGCATAACACTTCGCGCCGGCACCAAAGGCGGAAAACTGCGCCGTGTCCCTTGTAGACCCTGTGGAATAACAGCACTTGAACAAGCACTAGCTGTCCAGGATGGAAGATCGCTTATTCCAAAAGACATGTCGTATACAGATTTCCAAAAAGCCTGTTACGAACAAGCGCGACTCGCCGAGATCGGTTTTCATAGCGAACGCCATTTTTACGCCCAAGACCGGTATCGTGAAATAACCGGCGCACCGTCGCCAGTAGATGCCGGCTGGTCTAGAAAGGAAAGAATTTCGCAATTATCGATCTATCTCAATATTACCGAAGAGGAAGCCCAGAAAATAGATACCGAAGCCAGATCACAAATCTCTCTTGAATTAGGACATAACCGCGTGGAGATAACCAATGCTTACCTTGGCTAAACAAGCGGAAAAATTCTTTATGGATTATGTGCGCGGCGGCGGCAAACAAAATAGAAAAAAGCAGGTTGTCAGAATTATTGAATTTCTTGACTGGATAGAATCCACAGAGAAAGTAAATTCGCTGCAGGGGATTGGAAAAAATCACGTTATTGGATTCTGGAAATCGCACCGGGATTTATCCGACGCAACGGCATACAAATATTGGCTAGCGCTTTGTAAGCTTTGGGAATGGTTGGGTAAACATGAAACGCCACCCAAACCGTTTAAACAAGGCATTGAGTCTGAAATTAAGAAACCAGTTGAATATCCAGTTATTCCGGAGCTTTCAGTTACGATTAAAACGGTTCGTGAAAAACGGGAAGTATCCATTCATAAACTTGCGAACTTGACGGGTTGCGAGCCTTGGATAATTGCCGAAATCGAATCCGGAAAATTAGATTTTTCATTTATGGATATTGATCTTCTTTTAAAGACACTGGAAATTCAATTTACTTATAAAACAGAAACACAACATCATTAATCATATGGAGATATTAAAATGATTAAAAAGATTTTTGACTTTAAGGCTAGATCGAACAATAACAAAATAGTTAACGCTTTAAATAAGCCCATACCAATTAGTAATGACGAGATATTTAAGTGGACATCAGAGCGCAATAAAACTATACAAGCTTTTCCAATAGAATTTATTATCAACCATGCGACAAATGCCGAATTAATTAAAGAAATAAAAATGGCAACTGGAATGGCAGGTTCCCACAATAAAGATAAAGCGGAAATCATGCTTATGCGGCCAATCCGGCAACTGGTTAATATGATACACTTATTGCCCGCTTCGGAATTCGAGCATTTCAATCATCCGGGCGGATTATTTACATTATGTCTGGAAGCTTCCTTACGATCTATACATCGTGCAAATCGTAAGATATTAACCCGCGTCACACCCGAAATCAGGCGAGAAAATGAGGATTTATGGACTTATGCTGCATTTCTAAACGGGCTGTTTAGTGAGGCCATTACGACAATATCAAATTTAACTGTAATTGATGAAAATAATGTTACCAAATGGCAGCCAACAAATGAGCCAGTAACTCAATGGCTTTACCGGAATAATCATCAGCATTACTACATAATATGGAAAAATAGGCCCGAATTCTGTTTGGCTTATACTCTAGCTGACGATATTATCGACGGCGAACAGTTGCAATTATTGCAAGCAGGCGTGGCGGAACCGGCAATTGCAAAAACTTTGAACAACGCGCTACACAATCCGGCCAACCTTAAAAACCCACTCACTAAAATCAATTCGCAAGTGGTTTTAAGTCTTAAGGCCCGAAATATGAAGGATCATCAAAATCAGCCTCTAGCGGGCAGACATCTTGTATATTGGCTGACCTATGCCCTAGATGCACTATTAAAAAGTATAATCTGGGTGGCTAAAGAAGAGTACAGCCCTATCTGGGGTGGCGATGATGGCGTTTTTCTGGTTTGGCCGTTGGCCGCCAAAAATATCAATTCCACCCTAAGGGATATGGATTGCCCCTACATACCGGACACTCAGGAAAAACTGGCTGAAATCCTGCTGGACGTTGGAATAATAGAAAGTAATGAGATGAACGAGCACCTGTTCGACATCGCTATTCCTGTTGCCGATAGTCCTGAGAAAAAGTACCTTAAAGCGGTGAAGGCGTCGTGTACTGTCAATTTGCTTTTTGCTGGGCGGTATAAAGCACTGCAAGGGAATGTACAATGCTAACGATGGGTAAACCATTTTGCAAATGTCGTCGCTAAAAGTTGGATAGGCTGATTAGCTGGAAAAGTTATTAGTAGTACCACTGGTGTCGGGTTAAAGGGGTTTTTCTCTAATCATGCGGGTGTAAATAATTTTGTTGGCTGACGCCAAAGCTTTATAAAGATAATGAGGCTCTAAAACGGCGTCTTTCGTACCCACAGGCAACTCAAAATGCACATACTATAGGGGATCGTCAAAGAAACTTACATTTACGATCATGCTAGACAAAACGCCAAGCGTAAGCGTATTCACGCCTCCAAGCTTAAAAACCTTTCAAGCCATTGAAGTCAATATCTTTAGAGATTTTCTGCATAACACTTATGATGAATTGCTTTCTCTATCTAATACGGTAAAACTTTGGGACTGTATACCAAAATATTCGCTGTCCCAAGTCGAACAAAACCGCATGCGGTCAAAAGATGGTCAATTGCCGGTATATCGTAAAGAATTTAGATTCATGGACTGTGATTACTGCATTTTGATTACCCCGGCATTTTTAAGCATCGAGGATGGACGCGCTTATTTTCCCAGCGCAAACGAAGAACTCGTCGAAGATGCTCTTAGGAAAATGGCGACCCTGCAAAATCAATGCTTTTTTGACAAAGACAAAGCTAACTGCGGAATCACTTTCACCCTCCACCAATTGCGGACAGAGCTTAAAAGACAAGGGCATTCCCGTTCATACCAGGAAGTTGTCAAATCGCTGCTTATTCTGGCCAGGTCCGATATTGAAATTTATGCCAAAAACTCGGGTGGTCAGGGCTTTTCAATCGAAAAATTTATACGCATTTCCAGTTTTTCGAGTAATACGGAACTCGATAACTCTGAGTCTAGGTGGGTAGCGTTCTTTCACCCCCTCGTGTACAAAGCGATGAACGATATCGAATACCGGCAATTTAATTACCGGCAAATGATGCAGCTAAAAACCCACTTGGCGCGTTGGCTCTATAAACGACTAGCCTACTACTACAACAATGCGGCGCACACCGTGCCAATAAAGTTATCGTTAGCACACATACGCGAAGAAAGTGGGATGCTGGAGCGGTCGCGCAGCAACGATGCCATCAAAGAATTGGAGGCGGTTTTTGAAGTTTTTATGACCATCAAGGTTTTTAATTCCTTTAAACGTATCAAGGATATTAGAGGGGAGCGGAATAAAGTCATTGATATCATTTATGAAGCGCAACCGCACAGTGATTTCATCAAAAGTGTCAAGGCGGCCAATAAAAGGCAAGCCGATGGTCGGGAAAAACGGCAACAAAAAACGGTAGGTTTAACCCGTCAGTTACGGTAGGAATAACCCGCAACTATCGGTAGGTATAGGCCGCAGAAACAAAATTTGTGGCATTTTCTTTGAATTTGCCGCTCAATAACGGTAGGTATAATCCGCAGGTTGGCAATTTGGCAGTAGGTTTACCCCGCAACTAACCCAAAATGCGGTAGGTTTAATCCGCAGGTGGCGGAAATAACGGTAGGTATAGGCCGCAACTGAATTGGCAAAGTAGGTATAGTCCGCAATACCCAGTAGGTTTGATCCGCATCTGGTTATTTAAGGCATTGAAAATATGCAAGAAATTCTCCTTTCCTTTTTATCCTTCCTTTAATCCTTTTATTCCGTGTCTAAATGAAATTTCTCCGGTGGCATTCCAACCAAAAAACAGGAAATCGTCAATCAATCTGGCTTGCAAAAGAGGCGGAATTTTGCATTCTTTTGAATGGATAGTATTTTATAGATCATGCGATCATTTAGTCGTGATTTTGCCGGTTCAAAGTTAGTACGTGAGAAAGAACCGGCAATTGCTACCTAACGCCGGATGTTAAATTAGCGGATTTTTTTCGTTGAACGTCGCGGTATATAAATACTTTAAGAATTTACCAAATCTGGATAACATCCATGCAACATAAAGTTTCGACTTACTTTGCCCTGCTTGCAGAATTCGGTAGCGCACACATACCATTAGAGTCGATTGCGCAGAAGTTTCTAGATATTGATGTGCAAACAGCTAAAAACAAGGCGGCCAAACAACAACTACCCTTTCCATGTATACGCATAAACGGCCAAAAATCGCCCTGGTTTGTTGATGCCGGCGTACTGGCGATATTTCTTGACCAAAAGATGGAGGAGGCTCAGAAAACTTGGAAAAAGATGAATGAATAGTTTTGTTTCTACGTGGTTATTGGGTTTCTCATGATTCGCCAATATGTATCAGCAGTTTTTTAATCAAATTAGGGTGGTAATAAATCCCCTGATTTTGCATAGTCGTAACTGCTTCCTTAAAAGAAGAAATTAAACCTTGTTGCTTAGCTTTAAGTAATATTCCCAGTGTGCCGGTAACATGTAATCCTAAATATTCCGCCATGTTCCGACCAAATTTTTCATCAATCAACACCCAGTCCGCCTGATATTTTTGGGCCATATCCAGGGTATGTTTTTCACCTTTATCCAAGGCCAATAATAAATTGGGGCTACTGATGGGGGTTGAGGTGACAATGGTTAACCATTCAAGCTTTCTAAGTTCCGGTAAGCTTATGGTGCCACCTACCTCGCATTCCTCAACAACTTCAGAAACCAAATGGATCTGCCCAAATAATTTGGGTAACAAAGCCAGTCTTTGGATACTGCCTAAGGCAATAATGGATGTTGTATTGAAAAAAACGATCATAACAATGCGGTTTCTCTTTGGAAGTCATCATTGCTATCTTCCAATAAGGTTGCGCCAGCATCAAAAGCCATGCGTAGAAATGCCACGCGGTTTATTCCTAGCCATGCAGCGGCGCTACCCGATGATAGCTTGCCTTCTTTAAATAGACTAACTGCAGCTTGTTTTTTTAAGTAATCTGCAAAGTTTTCGGCATTGAGATGGATGCCCATTAATAATTCTGCCGGACAATCGATAGTTACTGTTTGTTGCATGTTGGCCCTCGCAAATTATTGGTTAATGCATTAAGCTAAACTGTACAGTCATTCCGAAAATAAAGCACCCATCACGTCAATCCTTGTTTTCAAAGGCATAAAACATGAATTGACGCAGGCGTTGCTTCTGTCACGCGGTGTCTTTTAAGCGTAATCTCAATATCCATATTTAGGGCCGACAGGCAGCGGTATAAGCGGTCAAAGGTGAAGCCTGAAAGCCGCCCAGTGGCAAGATTGGAAACGTCCGGTTGGGTTATGCCAAGCAATTCTGCCGCCTCTCGTTGTTTTAAGCCACGTTCTTCGAGCAAAAGATTGATCTGGTGCGCCAATTGGACTTTGGCGAAACGCTCTTCGCCATTAGGCAATCCTGCAAAAGGATGCAAAGTTTTTACGATGCGTTCATCGTCATTGTGCATGGTTTTTGTCACTCATGGGACGATCCGATCCAGATGACGGGTTTGTTGGGTGATGGTGTTTATATGGTATTTCATAGTATTCGCCGAAAACAAAGTTGCTGACCAAACGCTCAAATTTTGCTCAAATAAAAAATTAAATTTTTTAAATTATTGTAATAAAAGTATTTTTACAGCTTGTGCATCCAATCCAGCATGGGCGCGACGGAAAAGCGGTGCGGATTAAATTTACCGGGTAAATCCGAGTCTTGCATGGTTTGTGGCATTTTTATGTTGGCAGTTCTGAAATATTTTTGGAGTATTGTTAACATTCTAAATGCTTATTACTCTCCGAAGAAAGACAAAGACAGCTTACTCGCCAAGAGTTGAGGGTATTGTCGCGTTTTTGCTAAACCTAAACGCATCAATGCCGATGCTGCACATCATGTGGTTTGCGATTTATTCGGCAAGAAGGGTGTCTGTGAATTATCCGTTTGGAATGAGTGGATAATAACGTAAATAATGTGACCAGCATGGTCAGAGATGCAATAGACCCCAGGCAAAAAAGGTAACCATAAGCGTCTTAAATATTCGTGTTCAGCATGGAAAATTGCGCAACGGCAGCCTATTTCCAATGAATTTGTTTTTCCCTACAATTCCAAAACTATAGGTACTAAGTTTGATCGGGCATGCAACTTACTTGGGATTGTTGACTTGCATTTTCATGACCTGCGTCATGAAGAAACAAGTTGGCTGTTTGAAAGAAAACTAGGTATTGTTGATGTGCGGCAGATAATGCTGCATGAATCATGGAAAACGTTGCAGAGATATGTGAATCTTGATCCGGGGGATGTGGATGTCAAATTCTATGTATCCGAGAATCAAAGCGAACTGAATGAAGCACAAAGATAGGCAAAGAATTACTTAGAGTTTGCTCAGTAAATCAGCCGAGGCAGTTCTCTTGACCATTAGGCAATTTGAGATTGAAATATAAATCGGCCAGCAAACGGTTCCAAGATTGTTTCAACCCAATTCTAAAGCGTGAGAGGCTCCTTTTCCAAAGGCCAAAAAAGATCCTTTGCAGGATCAGTAGGTTCATAACCAAGAAGATGCTGTTGATCCAGGCGAAAGATGTATCCGCCCGTTTGGCTCGGATGTAGTTGAGCTGGTAGCCGTTTTTACCCTGGCCGAATTTGCCTTCTATGGGGATGCGTTGCAAATAGTCCTGCCTTCGCTGTGCTTTCAACTGTTTCAGGCGCTAATGGTAATTGGTATTTTCATTCCATTACCGATTTGCAGAATTTTTTTAAGAATAAACTGTCAAAACCTGAAGAGTTTTCTCCGTCTACTTGGAGATCAGGCATTGGGAAGCGCAACGGGATTCTTTATTTTAGAGTTCGCTGGAACGATGCTACTGGACATGTCACGCTTTACCGGGGCGGTACTGGTGAGATAAATAGATGATAAAGATTACTCAGAGCATCCCAATGCCCAAAGTGTCCTATTTTATCCACTCAAGTGAGAGGCGAGTGCCATGAAGGTTTTATTAATGTTCTGTTTGTGTGTATGCTGTTTTAGCAATGTCAATGCCGAAGATACTGCCGCTCACGACTACATTAGAAAATGGGATTTTCCTAATACCCGAATTGATTTATTTGAAACGACCAGTCAGCTGGATGGCAAAATAATTTATGCATTAGATTTTATGCAGAGTTTCAGACCCCCTACAAACATTACCGAAGAAGTTGGATTTTTAAAAACGGTAACGCAAGATATGGAAAAAGCCGGGATGCCGCCGCAACGGATAACGAGTATCAATTTGTCAGTTGCAGAGCCTAATGTGCTTAAACAGCTAGCCACGGCTGCTTATGATTCACCGTTATGGGCTAAAAAATTTGACGCCACCAATCCAGGTGGTGCTCTCGCGCTAATTTTGAATCAAATTGGCGCTTACGCACCATTTAATCAGGTTTTTAATCCTTATGGCCTGCAAGTAAAGGTAAATTATGCCGGCAAAATTGGCCTCGTCAAACCGCAAGAATTTGGGTTGGCGAAAAAAGGCAAATTACGTTTGCCTAACGATGCTACTCTGGAAATTAGTTTGATTCCGGTTGAGCCTTAAGCTGGCATAACCAAGCTTTGATTCACGACTACCCTTACAAACTTATCCGTTCGTAGTTAGTTCATCACCTGATCTAGGTGGTTCTCCGCCCTCACGGGTTAAAATTTTCTTAAATGCTTCATAATCAGTGCGATTTTTTCTTTCGGCAAAGAAATTGGCCGTATTCATAGCGGTCAGTTTTTCGGCAACCGCTGTGGCTACAAATTGGTTTAGGCTTACGCCTTCTTCTTTGGCTAGTTTTTCAACGGCTGCTTTCACAGAACGTGGTAAACGAAGGGGATAGATGCTGATATTACTCATTGTCTTAACCTCTGTAGCGCTTTATAGGGTTTTAAAACTTCAATGCCAACATCTTTAGGGATAGTTCCATAATCACGGTGGTTAAAGCTAACAATAGCATCGGCTCTGCCATTGATTGTGGCTTCAAGAACCATTTCATCGGCTGGATCGCGCAGTCTAGGTCGCCAAAGAAAATGGGTCTCAACTGGCTCAACCAATCCGGCCAAGGCGTCCAAAAATATATCAACCTCCGGTTTATTCAATCCGGCAGCCAATTGATGTTAAAAAGATGAATGAATAATTTTGATTCTACGCGGTTCTTGGATTATTCATTATTCGCCAATATGTATCAGCAGTTTTTTAATCAAATTAGGGTGGTAAAAAATACCCTGATTCTGCATTGTCGTAACTGCTTCCTTAAAAGAAGGAATTAAACCTTGTTGCTTGGCTTTAAGTAATATTCCCAGTGTACCGGTAACTCGTAATCCTAAATACTCTGCCATGTTTCGACCAAATTTTTCATCTATCAACACCCAGTCTGCCTGATATTTTTGGGCCATATCCAAGATATGTTTTTCTCCTTTATCCAGGGCCAATAATAAATTGGGGCTACTGATGAGGGTTGAAGTGACAATGGTTAACCATTCAAGCTTTCTAAGTTCCGGTAAGCTTATGGGGCCTCCTACCTCGCATTCCTCAACAACTTCAGAAACCAAATGGATCTGCCCAAATAATTTAGGTAACAAATCCAGTCCTTGGATACTGCCTAAGGCAATAATGGGTGTTGTATTAGAAAAAACGATCATAACAAAGCGGTTTCTCTTTGGAAGTCATCATTGCTATCTTCCAATAAGGTTGCGCCGGCATCAAAAGCCATGCGTAGAAAAGCCACGCGGTTTATTCCTAGCCATGCGGCGGCGCTACCCGATGATAGCTTGCCTTCTTTAAATAGACTAACTGCAGCTTGTTTTTTTAAGTAATCGGCAAAGTCTTCGGCATTGAGATGGATGCCCATTAATAATTCTGCCGGACAATCGATAGTTACTGTTTGCTGCATGTTGACCCTCGCAAATTATTGGTTAATGCATTAAGCTAAACTGTACAGTCATTCCGAAAATAAAGCACTCATCACGTCAATTCATGTTTCAAAGGCATGAAACATGAATTGACGCTGGCGTTGCTTCTGTAACGAGGTGTCTTTTAATCGTAATCTCAACATCCATATCCAGGGCCGATAGGCAGCGGTATAAGCGGTCAAAGGTGAAGCCTGAAAGCCGCCCAGTGGCAAGATTGGAAACGTCCGGCTGGGTTATGCCAAGCAATTCAGCCGCCTCTCGTTGTTTTAAACCACGTTCTTCGAGTAAAAGATTGATCTGGGGCGCCAATAGGATTTTGGCGAAGCGTTCTTCGCTATTGAGCAAGCCTGCAAAAGGATGCAAGGTTTTTACGATGCGTTCATCGTCACTGCGCATGGTTTTTATCATGGATTTTTTATATGGTATCTCATATAAAATGTCAACGACTAAAATAAGGAGGGTGAAAAAACAATAGCCAATATAACGGTTGTTGTATATATTAGGGATGTACATTTCAATCTAGCTAACGTAGGAGAGAGCAATGCAAACCGCGCGTATTTTCACCAACGGCAATAGCCAGGCTGTTAGATTGCCAAAAGATTTTCGTTTTGAAGAAGACGAAGTGGTTATCAAGAAACTGGGCGATATGGTGGTGCTTTTACCCAAACGTTATCGGGCGGAAAGCCTGATGGCTATGCTGCAAGAAATTAGACCCATGGAAATTGAAAGAGAACAAGCGCCCGAACTTCAGGAGCGGAACTTTGAATGAGTTTTTACTTGCTTGACACCAATATCTGCATCTTCCTTCTTAATCAGCGTGGTGGATTCGAGAATATCGTCCAACATATGGACGGCATGAGTCGCGAAGACATCGGGATTTCCGCCATTTCAGTAGCTGAATTGGAATTTGGCGCCGCCAGTAAAAAGCAAAACGATAACTTCAAGCGTCTAGAGCGATTTTTACTTGATTTTGAAGTCATCGACTTTGACCGGACTGCGGCTGCAGCCTATGGTCCGCTACGATTTACTTTACAAGCCCAGGGTACGCCAATTGGTTCCATGGACTTTTTAATTGCCGCGCACGCCTTGGCTATTAAGGCGACTTTGGTGACGAATAATACTCGCGAGTTTCAGAGAGTGCCTGACCTGCGGTTGGAGGATTGGTCAATCACTCGTGTAGATTAGGGCTAACCTTAGCTTATTCATCAGCAGTGCGTAAGGTTTCAATCTCCTGACTTATATGGGTAATTTTTGAATTGAACGAGTAAAACCATGACTCAAACCACACGCGGATCAAAGTTAAGTACCTTGTTGGCTCCCGCAACCGAGCCCAATCAGATTGAATTTGAAAAACTGTGGCATAATTTCCGAATCCTAAAGAATTTCCGACGCTTCCGGATAACAAGAGCCCGAAAACAATTTGGCAACTTATTGGTGGACACGTTGCAATAAACAATCGGAATGGCATTTTTACTAACTCTTGCGCCATTCGCCTATCTGAGGCATTGAATAACAGTGGGATTAAAATTCCTTTAAAAAAGGGAGTGACCGTTTCAGGCGCTAACGGTAATTGGTATTTTCATACCATTACCGATTTGCAGGATTTTTTTAAGAATAAACTGCCAAAACCTGAAGAGTTTTCTCCGTCAAATTGGAGATCCGGCATTGGGAGACGCAACGGAATTCTTTATTTTAGAGTCCGCTGGAACGATGCTACCGGACACATCACGCTTTATCGAGGCAGTACTGGTAAAACAAAAGACGAAACTGATTTCTCAGAGCATCCCAATGCCCAAAACGTCCTATTTTATCCACTCAAGTGAGAGGCAAGTAACCATGAAAGTTTTATTAATGTTTTGTTTATGTTTATGTTTTTTTACAAATGTTAATGCCGAAGAGACTGCCGCTGAAGATTACATTCGAGAATGGGATTTTCCTAATACCCAAATTTATTTAGAGGAGTCGAACAATTCGCTGGATGGCAAAATAATTTATTCATTAAATTTTATGCAGAGTTTCAGACCTCCTACAAACATTACCGAAGAAGTGGGATTTTTAAAAACCGTGACGCAAGATATGGAAAAAGCCGGGATGCCGCCGCAACGGATAGCGGGTATCCGTTTGTCTGTTGCAGAGCCTGATGTACTTAAACAGCTTGCCGCGGCTGCTTATGATTCATCGTTATGGGCTAAAAAATTTGATGCCACCAATCCAGGTGATGCACTCGCGCTAATTTTGAATCAAATTGGCGCTTACGCACCATTTAATCAGGTTTTTAATCCTTATGGCCTGCAAGTAAAAGTAAATTATGCCGGCAAAATCGGCCTCGTCAAACCGCAGGAATTTGGGCTAGCGAAAAAAGGCAAATTACGCCTGCCTAACGATGCCACTCTTGAAATGAGTTTGATTCCAATTACGCCTTAAGTTGGCATAACAAAGCTTTGATTCACAACTACCAAAACAAACTATTCGTTCATTATGACAGGCCGATCGGGGCGGGCAGGCGGCTTAGGCAAGCCTACCTGGATATTGATCGCCTATACCCCGGATTTCCGTTGGTAGCTGGAGCGTTCAGATAGTCCATGGCGCCCATCGGTCAGACTGTTCCGTCAGAAGCAACTTAACCGATGGGACAATGTGCTAACCAAGCTCAGGCAGAGCCTGACGGACTATTTTCAGAGCAGCAGCACAAGTTAAACCAAGACCGCAGGTTTAAAACGGAATATCATCATCAAAATCATCATAAAACGCTGGCGCCGGCTGACCGCCTGCAGGAGGTGGGGCTCCCTGGCTATCATAACTACTTACCGGCGGAGCATTTTCAGCGTAGTTGGCGGTGCCGCCGCTACGGCTATCCAGCATATGCATGGCCTCGGCAATAATTTCCGTGGTGTATCTATCCTGTCCATCCTGTCCCTGCCATTTATTGGTGCGGATGCGGCCTTCCACATAAACTTGACTGCCTTTTTTCAAATATTCTCCGGCAACTTTGGCTAGCCCTGCAAAGAACACCACTCTATGCCATTCTGTTTCTTCCTTGCGTTCTCCGGTATTTCGGTCTTTCCAGCGGCGGCTGGTTGCCAGCCGAATATTGGTGATGGCGTCACCGCTTGGCATATAGCGCACTTCAGGATCGGCGCCCAGGCGGCCTATTAAAATAACTTTATTCAGCATCGATTTCTCCGTTTTAATATAGCGATTGGCAAAGTTACTGCCAATCTTTCAAAAGTTGTGTCAATTGGGTTTTATCAAGCCGTTGATTGTCGACTTTTAAATATGCTGCGTTTTCCTCAAAATGTAATCTGACTTCTTCAATGCCGGGAATCGTCAGCAGCTGGCGGGAAAACTCGTCGCCCTGTTCGGAACTGACGGATTTGAGCGATAGTAACAGATTTGCCCAATAACGTGGAGTGGACATAAACCAGGCTATTAAAATCCAGATGGCGGCAACTATTGCAGAAAATCCGAACACCGCTGTTGCTCCGTATTCTCCATAAAATGTGCCGCCACTGGCGCCGCCTAGAAAAGCTCCGATAAACTGAAAGCTGGAATAAATCCCCATGGCTGTGCCTTTCAAATCGCCCGGCGCGGTTTTAGAAATTAAAGACGGCAAAGTGGCTTCCAAAAGGTTAAAGCCACAGAAAAAAATCCATAAACAGCTGACTAGACCAATCAAATCGGAATGAAAAAATATAAAGCCGATATTGGCGATTAACAATAATGTAATGGCGCCGATAAAAACTTTTTTCATTTGCCTTTTCTTTTCGGCAATGATCACAAACGGAATAATTGCCGCCATAGAGGTGACCATAACCGGCAGGTATACCAGCCAATGATTGCCGGCTTGTAAACCGGCGTCGCGCAACAAAATGGGCACCACTACAAAACTGGCCATTAAAATCATATGCAAAGCAAAAATGCCGAAATTCAGTCGTAACAGTTCAGCATTTTTAATCACGGTATTCAGCTCGGAAGGAATATATTCCGCATCGCGATGAATACCGATTTTCTGCGGATTGGGCACTACAAACACAATCACAAATATAGCCAATGTCGCCAGCAAGGCAATAATCCAGAAAATGCCGCTTATACCAAAATGGTCGGCAATGGGTGGGCCGATTGTTACGGCGACTCCGAACGAAATGCCGATGCTGGCGCCTATGGTCGCCATAGCTTTGGTGCGATGCACTTCTTGCGTTAAATCCGCCAATAAGGCCATTACTGCTGCGGAAATTGCTCCGCAACCTTGTAAGGCTCTGCCGATCAACACGCCGTATATATCGGTTGCCAGTGCAGCCACAATACTGCCGATAATAAACAAAATCAGCCCGATGACAATAATGGTTTTGCGGCTGATGCGATCGGAAAGCAAGCCAAAAGGAATTTGCAGCACCGCCTGGGTTAATCCGTAAATGCCCATGGCCAAGCCTACCAATTGCGGGGTAGCGCCGGGCATTTGCTGGGTCAGTAACGACAAAACCGGCAACAACATAAACAAACCCAACATTCTGAGAGCATAAATTCCGGCCAGCGAGATAGTCGCTGTTCTTTCCATTTTAGTCATGGGACTGGTAATATCCTGAACCTGTGTCAAAATTCAACTCCTCTTTGCCTAAATGCCTTAAAGCCACGTATAGTATCAGGTTCTTTAAAATGCAGGAATTCTAACGATGGATACGATTATCATTCGCGGCGCTCGTACTCATAACCTTAAAAATGTTGATCTTGATCTGCCCCGGAATAGTTTAATTGTGATTACAGGTTTGTCTGGTTCAGGCAAGTCATCACTGGCGTTTGATACTATTTATGCGGAAGGTCAGCGCCGTTATGTGGAGTCTTTATCGGCTTATGCGCGGCAGTTTTTATCCATGATGGAAAAGCCCGATGTCGATCATATAGAAGGTTTGTCTCCAGCTATTTCCATAGAGCAAAAATCCACCTCGCACAATCCGCGTTCTACGGTTGGAACCATCACGGAAATCTACGATTATTTAAGGTTGCTTTATGCCAGGGTCGGTATTCCGCGTTGTCCGGAGCATGGGGTAGTGTTGCAGGCGCAAACCGTCAGTCAGATGGTCGATCAGGTTTTGGCTCAGCCGGAAGGTGAGCGCTGGATGCTTTTGGCGCCGGTTGTCAATCAGCGCAAAGGCGAACATGTCTTGCTGCTGGAAGATTTGCGGGCTCAAGGTTTTTTAAGAGTACGTATTGATGGCAAAGTCTATGAGCTTGATGAACTGCCAACCATTGACCTAAAAAAGAAACACACTATCGAAGCGATTGTAGACCGCTTTAAGATTAGGGACGATATCGGCTTAAGGCTGGCGGAATCTTTTGAAACCGCTCTTCGCCTATCTGACGGTTTGGCGATAGCATCTTCACTGGAAAATGATCAACAACTGCTATTTTCAGAAAGATACAGCTGTCCGCATTGCGGTTACAGCTTAAGCGAACTTGAGCCGCGAATTTTTTCCTTCAATAACCCTAAAGGCGCTTGTCCTAGTTGCGATGGCTTGGGGGTAAGGCAACATTTCGATGCGCAGCTGGTTGTGCATAATCCGGAAATCAGTCTGGCCGGCGGTGCAGTGCGCGGCTGGGACAAGCGCAATGCTTATTACTATCAGATCATTACTGCTTTGGCCGCGCATTATCACTTTGATCCGGAAGAGCCCTTTAATACATTGCCGAAAAAGATTCAGGATGTAATTCTGTATGGTAGCGGCGAAGAAAAAATTCGCTTTGAATTTCAGATGGGTAATGGCAAGTCAAAAACCGGTAACCATGCTTTTGAAGGTGTCATCGCCAATATGGAAAGGCGTTATCGCGAGACTGATTCGCAAATGGTGCGCGATGAATTATCAAAATTTCTAGCCCAGCAGACTTGTACTGATTGTGAAGGTGCGCGTTTGAATCTTAGCGCACGCCATGTGTTCGTTGGCGATCAGCCTTTGCATCATGTCACCCGTTTACCCATCAGGCAAACTTTGGATTTTTTCCAGCAGCTAAATATTGCCGGGCATCGTGGAGAAATTGCCGGGAAAATCAATAAAGAAATTCAGGAACGGCTGGAGTTTTTGGTCAATGTCGGTTTGGATTATTTAACGCTGGATAGAAGCGCCGACACCTTATCCGGCGGGGAGGCGCAAAGAATACGATTGGCCAGTCAAATCGGCGCCGGCTTAGTAGGCGTCATGTACGTATTGGACGAACCGTCCATTGGGCTTCATCAGCGCGACAATCAACGGTTGCTGAATACTTTGTTCCGGTTAAGAGACCTGGGCAATACTGTGATTGTGGTCGAGCACGACGAAGATGCTATTCGCGCTGCTCAACACATCGTTGACATAGGTCCAGGAGCCGGTGTGCACGGCGGACAAATTGTTGCTCAGGGTAGCCCGGAGCAAATTATCAACAATCCGGATTCGTTAACCGGCCAATATTTATCCGGCGTTCTCAGCATAGCTGTACCCAAGCGCACCCGTCCGTATGAACCTAGTAAACTGATTAAAATTCGTAATGCCCACGGCAATAATTTACAGAACGTTAATGTCAGTTTTCCTGTGGGTTTGTTGACTTGCGTTACCGGTGTGTCCGGTTCCGGTAAATCGACACTGGTAAATGATACTTTATATTGTTATGCCGCCAGATTGATTAATGGGGCCTCCTGTATTCCGGCTGCCTGTGATGCGGTGGATGGCTTGGAAAATTTTGATAAAGTGGTGGATATCGATCAAAGCCCAATTGGACGAACTCCCCGATCAAATCCGGCTACCTATACCGGCATTTTTACCCCGATCAGAGAATTATTTGCTGCTACCCCGGAAGCCAGATCGCGTGGTTATACGCCCGGGCGTTTTAGTTTTAACGTCAAGGGCGGGCGTTGTGAGGCTTGTACCGGAGATGGGGTCATCAAGGTGGAAATGCATTTTCTGGCGGATTTCTTTGTGCCTTGCGATATCTGTCATGGCAAGCGCTATAATCGGGAAACTCTGGAAGTTCGCTATAAAGGCAAAACCATACACGAAGTTTTGGAAATGACGGTGGAAGATGCCGCAAAATTTTTCTCGGCGGTTCCGGTGCTTGCCCGCAAATTGCAAACTTTGATGGAAGTGGGTTTAAGTTATATCACTTTAGGGCAAAATGCCGTGACGTTGTCCGGCGGCGAAGCGCAACGGGTCAAACTGGCTAAAGAATTATCCAAACGAGATACCGGGGATACTCTGTATATCCTTGATGAACCCACTACCGGTCTGCATTTTCATGACATCAAACAGTTGCTGGCCGTTCTTCACACTTTACGGGATCATGGCAATACTGTGATCATCATAGAGCACAATCTGGATGTGATCAAAACCGCAGATTGGGTGATCGATATGGGACCGGAGGGCGGCAGTGGCGGAGGCTGTTTGGTGGCGGAAGGCACGCCGCGGCAAATAGCCAAAAATACTAAATCACATACCGGTGTCTATTTGAAGCGATTTTTTTAGTTAGATTAAGTTTGGGTTAAATTTAGATTAAGTTCTGCTTCTATCGGACTTTTGATAATGCTAAAATCTGACTAACAGAAAGATGAGCAAATGGCTTTGCTTATTTCTATCCATTTTATTACTTAATGGAAATACCCGAAGCAGCATTTGTAAGAATACCAATAGTTGGTCATGAAGGTAGCTTTCAATAACCACCGGATTGATGCTTAATATATCTGTACCTTCAGTATTCAACTCGAACCGGAATGAATCACGTAGTCAAGATAACATTCAATGAAGGCCTCCTATTTAGTATTAATGGAGAAGGTGTTCGAAATCGTAAACGGATTTATCAACTAGTTTTATGCGTTTTGCTGTTTTTTTGGGATTTGACGCTTAGTTATGCCGATGAAGAGATCAGCCTGCCGGAAATTAGTGTCATAAGCCCAAAGCACGCCAATAATAACAATACTGACGAGATTGGTCAGATCACTGAGTTTAACCGCTCCAGCCTGAATAATGCCAATGCAGCCGATCTGAACGGTTTGCTGCGCGGTCAAGGCGGGGTGGGGCTTGCTCAAAGCAATTCCTCTATGACCAGCACGCTGGTTCTCCGCGGCGCCGGCGGGGGGTTGGGGCTGGTTACTCTGGATGGCGTGCCGCTGTTTAACAGCTTGACCAGTTTTTTCCCACTAAGCCACTACCCGTTGGATTTTTTAGGCAGAGTAAATGTTTCGCGTGGTTTCGCTGGGGAAGACAGCAGCAGCCGCACCTTGGGCGGCTCAATTAATCTTTATACCCGCCAACTGGGAGACGGCCAGGGTTTCCTTCGCGCTGAGGGTGGCAGTTACGGTACCGTGCGTGGCAATTTGGGCGAGGGTTACTCTACCAAAATGGGGAATCTGACGCTTGCAGCCGGACGTTCCGACATTTTTCAGGGCATTAGTCAGGCGCCGCCCCCGGTTTCCGGCGGTAGTGATCGTAATGATTTCCAGATGACTAACGCCATGGTGAACTGGAGTCAGGAATTTGAACGAGGTTCTTTGGGCAGTTCATTGTATTTCGTTCACACCAATGAAGGCATGGGTGGCCCCGGTTTGCAACCCAACGGCAAAATAGCCTGGCTTAATGAACCGAACGGCAATGTCATCCAAAATACCTGGGTGACTCAAAGCCATGGCAGTTATCAGATCAACAACAGTTGGACGAGCAATTTTCGGCTGGGTTATACCCAGGATCAACAGGTAGGAATGGTGGGTAATATTTTAGGAACCCGTTTACCTATGGATTTAACCAGCCAATTATGGATCGGCCGCTGGGAAAACAATCATAGTATGCCTTTGGATAACACCGGGCGGGATGCTTTAAATCTTTCCTGGGGACTGGAAGCACAACAACAGCATGCCGATAGTCCTTTGAACCCCGCCAAAATCTACACTCTGACCAACAACCTGCTAAGTCCTGTGGCGCGAACCTTACTGAATTGGGGGATTTGGCGAGGGCAGGTAGAGTTTCGTTTCGACGATTATACCCAATATGGTAATCATGGGGTTTTCAAAGTCAGCAATAATTGGCAATTAGAATCTGGCGTATCGTTATGGGCCAATGGTGGCACAGGATTTAGAGCACCTGCGGTGAACGAGCGTTTGCATCCTATTTTCGGCAATTTTGGTATTGCTCCTGAAAAAAACGCCGGAGGCGAGACTGGCTTGCGTTGGCAAGTCGCGACTAATTCTGAAATTTCGGTCAGTGGTTATTTCCAGCATTACAATAATCTGATCTCCCTTAACCAAAGTGCAGCTACGGGGGTAATCTCTACTCTTAACATACCTCAGGCCAGAATGTGGGGCGCAGATTTCCAAGCCAAACATCAATGGCGTCAGGACTGGAAAAGCGGTATTAGTTACACCTATATGGATATTAAAAATCTGCAAGTTAATGCCGTTGTGCCGGTACGGCCCCAAAATCAAGGACAATTCTGGACGGAATGGCAAGTAACTGAACCACTTAAAATCAGATTGGATTTAAACTACCGGGACAGTTATTTTGCCGACACTCAAAATAGCATTAAAATCCAGGCGGCCGCACGTCTAAACGCCAAAATCGAATATCAAATTCATCCCAAACTTGGCGTATACGTCCGCGGGGAAAATATTACCGATAACCGCACCCCGGATTTGCTGGGTTTTAATTATGTCGGCGCTGCAGTTTATGGGGGAGGGAATTTAAATTGGTAATACTAAGCTGAAAAAAATGACAACAACTTGCAATCACCATATCTATTGGCGGCGCCATGTTTAAAAAGTCTATACAACCCTTGCCCGACCGATTTTGCCGGATAGAAGACCGCAAAGCTCCACCGATAAATCTCATTATTGATATAAATTATGTATTAAACATGAACATCTATGCTATTTGAGCTCACATTTGGCGTAGTTACAGAATTTTGTATCAACTGTAAAACATCATTACCTTGTTGCTTTTGAAGGTTTTGAGCTTTTTGTAAAACATCCGTAGCAATTTGTGACGAAGAGTTTTGTGTGGACATTTGTGTTGCAAATGCGGCAAGGGAGACGGTGTCAACCATAATATGACCCTCTTTAATAAATAGTTAAAAGCATACAGATTTACTGTAAAAATATACTACCCCTGTTTCGATAAATTTGTCGAGATTAAATTCAATAAACATTGAAGCAATTCAAATAAAAAAGTAACGGATAGGTTTTTTCGGAAACTGCTTTAGAGCATCCGCGAAAACTATTTCAGCTGATAACCGCAGCTGTTTTTATCCAGCCAGCGTTGTTGTCCGGAATTTAGAATTTCCTTTTTCCAGAATGGGGCGTGATGCTTTAGTTCTTCTATGATAAATCGACAGGCGTCTATTGCATCGCCGCGATGGGCTGCCCAGTTTGCTACTACGACGATGGTGTCATCGGGAAGCAGTTTGCCAAAGCGATGCAGTATTAGGGTATCAAGCAAACTCCATTGTTGCTCGGCTCGTTCAACAATTTTATGTAATTGTTTTTCGGTCATGCCGGGATAATGCTCTAGATACATGCTTTCAACTGAATCGTCCTGGTTGAAATCTCGCATTACCCCCACAAAGACGCTGATTGCGCCATATTTGCCATTAAGATGGGCAAGTTGTTGTTGATAAATTTCTATTTCCTGCCAGGGCTTGATTTCCTGTTCAAAAAGCTGGATTTTCATTTAACAGCAATAAGTC
>CAVUMJ010000318.1:0-4200 GCA_963741375.1 uncultured Pseudomonadota bacterium | reverse complement strand
TTATGTACATATTACTGGTTCGGTTGCGTATTGCCATATTGCCGCCTTTAAAGACAAAGTCTTTAGGAAAAGTTTGTAGAGTGGCTCCTTCGCGTATGGAAATAGCCCTGTCTTCGTCAGGGTGCCCGAATCGACCATTGGAAAAACTATTAAACCTGGTTGTAATAGTCGGAGCAGGGCGATCCCAATACATGCGAGCGTATACATCTCGGAAAATTTCATCCTTACCTTCATAGGCAGGAATTTGCAGTGATTTATTATCTTTCCAGCAGGACCTATCTCCGCCGGATTTAGGGGTAAGTTGGATTCTTTGTAAATTTTCTTTGGAAAGCTTTGCTGACCAGTGCTGAAAATTAGATTCGTCTCTATGACCCGCTATGATTTTATTAAACCCATTAGTAATGCCAATATAGTTCTTAACAATAAGATTAGGATTGTGTTCAGCTGTTGGTAAATTTATTTTATTGGTAATTCTTGAGGCAAGAAGCAGATAACGTTTCCTTTTCTGAGGAACTCCGTAATCGATAGCGTTGATAACACCTTGATTGTAAGCGTAACCTTCGCTGTCCAGGAATTTGATGAAATCCGGCAAAATACTATGTAATTTATTTGTGGCTAATCCTGGAACATTTTCAACTATTACAAAACCGGGTCTGAAATAAGAGATAAAACGTTCGAAGTTTTTAAGTAAAAAAGCACTCTTTTGACTTCTTGTTTTATTGGTTCTAACTTTGCTCCAATATTGGCACGGGCTACAACCAGCAAAAACAAGGTTATTATCATTTCTTTTAATATCTAGGATATTTTCTAGTTCCGGAGTGTCAAGGTTACTTATATCGTGATGAATAAATTTTGCGCCTTTAATATTGGCTTCGTATGTTTCTTTGCATGAATAGTCGTTATCAAGACCTGCCAGAATCTTAATGCCGGCTGTTTGCAGGCCATAGCTCATCCCGCCCGCTCCGCAAAAAAAGTCAATCGCTTTTAAACCTGACATTATTTAAATTTTAGTTAAAAATGTTATAACAATAGCCGAAAAGCAATATTTCAGCAATACGGGGCATATTTCAAATTGTAAGCAATTGTTTTTTTAATATTATTCAATTAAAAATTGGTTTTTTATTGTCGGATAATTTGAAGATTGGATAGAATTAACTGATAGGTTAAACAAAACTGAATCTATGGTTCACGTTGCTGCAATTTACAGTAGTTGCTTGAACATACACTTTATTACCTCCAAGCTTAACCCAATAACAACAATTTACTCCGCTTAACCTCATTTAACATTCAGTTGTCGTAAACTTTGTCTCGCCAAATTTCTTAATTCAAAGGGAAATACCATGAAATTATTCAAAGCTTATTTTGTGCTGAGCGTGAGTTTATTTTGCGTCAGTTCGCCATCCTGGGCCCAACAGACGCCACCTCCGGAAGGAAATCCAGGTCAACAAGAAAATGACGCCGGTCCTGGTCAAGGGTCAGGAGGGCATCCGCCTCAACCACCTTTTGAGGCCTTTACAGCTTGTGAAGGTAAAGCCAACGGCGCTACGGCCAGTTTTACCACTCCACACGGCGGAACTTTAACAGGCGTTTGTCAGCAGGATCAAAATGGCAAACTAGTGCTTAGACCGGAACATCACCAATTCCGGCAATAGGTCCATATTTAGGTATTGGAATTGCCGCCCAACCCAAACCGTTCGTGGCGTGTGTATCTAACCACGAACGGTTTGACATAAAATCATTGCGGCCAACCGGAAAAACTGATTTCAAAACAAGCTAAAGAGCTTGCTGAACTACTTTGCTTTCACATTTCCGGCATGCAGTCCGCATTCTTTTTTGGCGGCGTCTTCCCACCACCATCTGCCCGCTCTTTCGTGCTGATTTGGCAAAACCGGACGCGTACAAGGTTCGCAGCCTATACTGATATAGCCTTGCCGGTGCAATTGATTGAATGGAGTCTGGTAAGCCTCTATATGATCCCAAACTTGGGCAGAGCTCCAGTTCAACAAGGGATTAAATTTAATTAATGGCTTGTCTTCACTTGAAAAAGCTGTATCCAGTTGCACCTCCGGTATGTCGCTACGGGTATCCAGGCTCTGATCCTTACGCTGACCGGTTATCCAGGCATCCAGGTTCGCCAGCTTGCGCCGCAAGGGTTCGACTTTGCGTATGCCGCAGCATTCCTGATGACCATCCTCATAAAAACTGAATAAGCCTTTTTCTTTAACAAGGGCGTCCAGCAATACTCGGTCGGGACTAAGCACTTCGATGGTAATACCGTAAAACTTGCGGACTTCTTCGATAAACCGGTATGTCTCGGCATGCAAGCGGCCGGTATCCAGTGTGAATACCGCTATGTCTCGACGAATTTGCACAGCCAGATCAATCAACACCACGTCTTCGGCGCCGCTAAATGAAATGGCAATGTTGTCGAACTGCTGAAGAGCGGCTTTAAGAATAGTACGCGGATTTTTGCCTTGTAATTGGCTTTGCAGTGTGGGAAGATCAAATTCGCTCATCGTATTCTCAGTTTTGGTTAAAATAGCGGTTTAAGAACTCATCGAAACTGATATCATCCTTTGCTTCAATTTCCGCCTGTTTCTTTAAGGAATCGGTAGCCATATCTGCAAACTTCCGGTCAGTATCGTCATCCAGCGGTTGGGCAAGAAAATATTTTTTGTGCAATGCGGAAGTATTGGTGGCAAAACAACCAAATTCCTGAGTATTTTCGCGCATACAGGCCAAGATCCGTGCAGATGGCGTTAAAGACGGATTATCCACCACTGCCAGTTGCTGTTGCAATGCCAATTGATAGGGTTTATCTATGCTCCCCTGATCCAGTAACGCACAAATCGGCTGTATTTTCTGCAAAATGCCATGCGCCCATTCCTGCAAACTAATGTCCTCGCCATTTTTATTCAGCTTTAATCCTGGCTTACGCCCCTGGTTAGCAACCAACAACTGATTTTGATTATTTATCTGAAATTCCTGTTCACCCTGAGGCGGACTATCCAGCAGCAAACAGCTTAATAAAAAGGCCTCAATAAAACGCGCGGTACTTTCTTCTATTCCTATGGGATTGAACAGATTTAAATCCAGTGATCTCATTTCAACATACAACACGCCTTTCCGCTTTAAAGCCAATGTAGGCTTTTCACCGGATTTAGCAATTTGCTTAGGACGCATAGTGCTATAAAATTCATTTTCAATTTGCAAAATATTGGCGTTGAGTTGAAGATATTCGCCATTGAATTTTACTCCGATCTCTTCATATTCAGGATATGGGGTATTGATAGCGGCGCTTAGGCTTTTCACATAACCGTCCAAAGAATTGTAATCAATTTTTAAACTTGCCTGATTTTTGCTTTTGTAGCCAATATCGCTCATCCGTAATGAAGTGGCGTAGGGATGATAGACAGTGCGCTCGTCAAAATCCTGAAAGTTCTGCATCAAGTGCGGACGGCTACTGAAAAATGTCTTGCATATTGCCGGAGAAGCGCCGAATAAATACAGTATTATCCAGCCTTGCCGCTGAAAGTTCCTGATCAAGCCAAAATAGGCATCGGAAATATATTCCGGCAAACTGCTCTCCGAATGGCTAAGCTGGTGCAGGATGGGCCACAGCGCTTCCGGCACCGAATAATTAAAATGTATGCCGGCAATGGCCTGCATGGTCCGGCCATAACGGCGCCACAAGCCTTTTCGATACACATATTTCATCTTACCGATATTAGATTTGCCATACTTGGCGATAGGAATGCTCATATCGCCGTCTATCCCGCAAGGCATACTGGTTGCCAGCAGCATTTCATCGTCAAGATGCGGATAAACGAACTGGTGAAGCTGATGCATAAAAGCCAGGGTTTGCTTGATTTCGGCAAACGGCGGAGTAATAAACTCCATCAGAGCTTCCGAATAATCCGTGGTGATATACGGATGCGTCAACGTCGAACCCAAAGCGGTTGGATGCGTGGTTTGCGAGATGGCGCCTGCCGAGCTGATACGCAGACTTTCCTTTTCAATTCCCTTTAGCCCTAATTTAAGCAAATGATGCTGATTAATGTCTATAAGGCCTTGCAAGATACAAGGTAAAGCCGGTTTTTGATAATTCATTGCTAAGGACAATCCCATTGAGTCCACGATATGAACGCGGCATTATAAGTGTATGAGCTATGAATTGAAACCTAGCTCATATTTGTTTTG
>CAVUMJ010000317.1:0-4593 GCA_963741375.1 uncultured Pseudomonadota bacterium | reverse complement strand
AAAATGTGTTTATAATTAGCCATATTGTCCTCATTAAGTCGGATTGGAAGCAACAGGAAATAATATTTCCATTACTTGAGAAGAAATCAAAATATATAATAATGATAATGCCAAGCCAAAAAACAGCGGCTTATCCAGAGCATGTCTAAAAATATGACCACTAACCAACCAGTGCCAAACCATCAATAAAAGCATACCAAACAAAGCTAAATCTGATGAATTGGAATTTAGACTGACAACAACTGGAATTGCAAAAAAACTGATCACTGCATCGGTACCCAGAAACGCCGAAAATGTTTGTGCAAATCTGCCGGATTTTCCGGAGAAGTAAAGCAATGGCCAACAAAAACCGATAAGCAATAAAAACTCTACCAAGATTTGCGCCAGCGCATTAGTTGTGAAACTATTAACTAAAAGAATTAAAAGATTAATAACAAAATAGACAGGTATCAATAATCTTATCATCCAGGGTGACGCTGGTACATCCTGTGGGCCTTTACGCAATATGGCTATTTCAAAAAATAGTACAATCAGGTTGTACATGTTTGCTCCAATCAAAGTGGGCGAAGAATCGGTTCATTATTTTTCAACAGAGAAATCCTATCGATAAAGTTTTTTGCAAATAGACTTAATTATGTCAAAGAAAATAAACCTTTAACAAAAAAGCCGTATTTATTTGCAGCCGCTGGGACGTGGAATCGGAGGAGATAATATAAAGCGTCGTCAGAATGTAGTAAATCTTCAATGCTTCATCCACTACCTACTGACAACCCAGTTTCTGTCCAGGCAAATTAAATTTCCATTTATGCAAAGACCAAGCCAAATTTCCGAATTCAACTTCTTTAAGAACTCAGATATCAGGATGAAAAAATCAACTGCACATGCACTCGATTTAAACAATCTCTTCCTAATAAATTAAAATTTCTTATTCTTAATATTTAGCAATGGATTATTCTATAGAAACTCTGATATTTACCTGATGATTCATCGGTTATTCCGATAGACCACTGATTCCTTCGAGGTTCCAGTTCTCTATATTGGCAACTCCGGACATGTCATCACCATTTGAATACTGAATCCTGCAAACATAATGATGAGTTTTGGCTGGCGCATCTTTTGGTAAAATTTCAGCGTCAGCATTAACGATGTACTCGTAATTACCAAGACTCCAAACATTAGTTGGCTGATTTGCAAACAAAACAGATTTATCTTCACCCACTTCCTTGGCAATAAAGCTATTACAATGACTGAAAGCCAATGCCGTCATCTCATTTTTAACTGGTAAAGCACTTGCTGAGTCTTTACTTTCGACTAAAAATAAGTCTGAACCCGCAATGTCATACATCATCGGCACGATAACTTTAAATTGCAAACCAAGGAGTGCAGCCAGACCAACCACTAACAGTAGGAGTTTCTTATTTTTCATAGGATAGTTGTGTTTTTATAATTGTTATCAAGATAGGATTTTAACAAAGAACTCAGACAGAGAAAACGGAAAGTAAATTTTTGACATTTTTTAAAACAATCCAAAAAGTCAAATAAAATCTCCAGACAATTTCTGTGTAAGAGTAAATGATTAAGGTTTGATAGCCTTTACGCATTAAAATTCAGAAATTGAAATTAAAAATTTTTTACTTAAATTTCCATAACTAAGAAACTTTCGATTTTTTGCAGGCTCATTTTTAAAAGTTTACCACTTTCCATTAACTTAACTAAACTTATCGATAAATGCCGTCAATTTTTCTGTTTTAAGATAAATCAGTCAGACTTAAGCTATCAATGGACATAACTGCTTATGTCTTGACAAAGTCAGCTAAATATTAATCGAATTTTTTCATGACCAATAATGCCAAATACTAAAAGTTTTTTCCCTGCGACACGTATGCGCAGAATGCGATATCAGGATTTCTCACGCCGTCTGATGAAAGAAAACAGCTTGAGCTGTGATGATCTGATTTACCCGTTGTTTGTAATTGAAGGCGAAAATCAGCAGCAAAGCGTTGCTTCCATGCCTGGTGTAAATAGGCTTTCAATTGATTTGTTGCTGTTTGAAGCTGAAAATTTGCTTAAACTTAAAATTCCGGCAATTGCCTTATTCCCTGTTATAGAATCATCCCGGAAGACACTAAATGCAGAAGAATCATATAATTCGGAAGGCTTGACCCAACGTTGTATAAGAACTTTAAAAAGCTACTTTCCGGAACTTGGAATTATTACAGATGTCGCCCTGGACCCTTTTACTTCCCATGGACAAGACGGCTTAGTTGATGAAAACGGCTATGTGCTAAATGATGAAACTGTTGCCATTTTATGTAAACAGGCCATTTCTCATGCTGAAGCAGGCGCCGATATTGTGGCCCCTTCCGATATGATGGATGGCAGAATATCGGCGATCAGAACAGTTTTGGAAGAAGCCGGATTTTATAACACCAGAATACTAGCCTACTCAGCTAAATTTGCTTCGAGCTTTTATGGGCCTTTCCGTGACGCCGTGGGTTCTGCGGCCAACCTTGGCGGCGGCGCCAAACACAATTATCAGATGGATCCGGCAAACTCGGATGAAGCTCTTCGGGAAATTGCTCTTGATTTACAGGAAGGCGCTGACATAATTATGATCAAACCCGGCATGCCTTATCTGGACATTATCCGCAGAGCTAAAGACAAATTTGGCGTACCTACTTTTGCTTATCAAGTCAGCGGAGAATATGCGATGCTAAAAGCTGCCAGCCAGAATGGCTGGCTTAATGAAAAACAAGTTGTCATGGAATCTTTGCTGGCTTTTAAACGTGCAGGCTGCGATGCAATTTTGACATATTATGCTAAATCTATGGCTCAATGGCTTACTGAAACCAATGCTTAAAAAAATTATCTTCCAACTGTTACTTTTAAATATTCACAACTATGGATTTTTAGAAAATGTCCAATTTACTTTGTTTTTGGAAAAGCGGGTTTAAGAATGACAGTTAACGATCAATACGCGGTATTCGGCCAACCGATTAGCCATAGCAAATCTCCTCGTATTCATCAATTATTTGCCCAACAAACCGGACAAAATCTTGAATACTCGGCACAACAAGTTTCTGCTGAAAACTTTGCAGCCACTGCCAAACATTTTTTTGCTCAAGGCGGTAAGGGCTTAAACTGCACAGTGCCTCTCAAAGAACTTGCCTGGCAATTTGCTGACCACTTAACTGATCGCGCCCGTATTTCCAAAGCGGTTAATACATTGGTCAAGCAAAACGATCACACCGTGTTGGGTGATAACACTGATGGCAAGGGTTTAATCGTTGATTTAACCGCCAATCACCAAATTGAGATTACTCACAGCAGAATTTTGATTCTAGGCGCAGGCGGAGCAAGCCGCGGTATTATCGGACCACTATTAGAACAAGGTCCGAGTCAGGTTGTGGTTGCCAATCGAACCTTGTATAAAGCTGCAATATTAGCGGAAGAATTTGCGAAATTTGGTAGTGTAGTAAGTTGCGATTATCCCGACCTCTCGATTTATCAATTCGATTTAATTGTTAACGCCACCTCAGCCAGTCTTAGTGATCAACTACCTCCATTGCCTGCAAAGCTACTTGCCAAAAATGGCGCCTGTTACGATTTGGCATATGGCAATAAGCCTACCGCTTTTGTAAACTGGGGTATTGCCAACTCGGCGGATAAAAGTTTGGATGGCCTTGGCATGTTGGTAGAACAAGCAGCAGAAGCCTTTTATTTATGGCGTGGTGTTCGCCCTTTTACCAGAGAAATCATTAAATTATTGAACAAAGAACGTGAAACAGATAATTCACTCAGCCCCATTTGAATTATACTTTAACTAAATAACCCGAGTAGCACTTAAACCTTTATATTTTTAGCAAAATGGCTTCGATAAAATCATTATTTGAAAAAAAAATATCGCAGTCCAAAACCCCTAAATCTGCCTCAGAGATTATCAAGGAACTGTTTCCCATTAGAAATCTGAGCCAAGAGATTCTGGATTCTTTTGACGCGGAAAGTCACGTTGAATCCTTGGCGGCGGGCGCCCGGCTTTTTGAAATCGGTCATTCTTCGGATTGTGCGATTTATCTGCTGGGCGGCACTGTAAAACTTACCGATTTAAATGGGAAGAGTTTCGAAATTGAGGCAGGCAACGCTCAGGCTAAATTTCCTCTTTGCAGCAGCATTAAACATACAACTACTGCTACTGCAAAAACTGATATTACAATTTTACGAGTCTCTCTTAATATTATGACGACCAAAAGTCGTTCCGAGCCGAGTATATTGGAAATTGCAGAAGAACTAAGCAGTAATCGGCTATTAACGCTGTTCGCCAATCATTTTCATGAACACGATCTTGAATTCCCTACCCTACCGGAAGTAGCAATCAACCTGCAAAAAGCCATAGAGAAAGATGTCAGTATTTCCGAAGCTGTCAAAATCATTCAACTTGACCCGGCCATTTCTGCAAAAATTCTTGAGATTGCCAATTGCCCTCTCTATTTAACCAACTTTCCAGCCAGCAACTGCCAGGATGCTGTAAATCGAATTGGTCTTCAGGCAACACGTAGCTTGGTAACCTCACTTAGTCTAAAAAAACTTTTTAAA
>CAVUMJ010000316.1:0-13435 GCA_963741375.1 uncultured Pseudomonadota bacterium | reverse complement strand
CGCCAGCTTTGAAAACGAATACCGGATTGGTCTTCGCATAGCCAGTCAGCGCCTTAGCCAGCGCTACGGGATCCTTGCTGGTGTAGGCCATGGACGTCATGCCCACCAGCTTGCTCATGATATCTTCGGCCGGCGTGCCCTGGGATGCCTTTTCGGCCAGGTTGCTCTTGACCACCTTGTAATTGCCGCCCGCGCCGCGCACCGTTTTGCGCAGTTCATAATCCTGCTGCACGGTGATCTTTTCGAATCCGGCGACGAAGATGTTCTGCGCCTGTTCGAAATCCTTCTTGAGCGCTTCGAGATCTTTTTCTTTGTCCGACTTCTTTTTCATGATGGTTGTTCCTTAGAGGCCGCTAGATCTGCTTGGCGTTGAACGCTGTGACGTCCAGGTGGACGCCGGGACCCATGGTGGAGCATAGGGTGACGCTCTTCACGTATTTGCCTTTGGCCGCCGAGGGCTTGGCCTTGATAACGGCCTGGATGAGGCTGTCGGCGTTTTTCGAGCAGCTTGCCGGTTTCAAAGCTCACCTTGCCCACGGGCACATGAATTACGCCGGTTTTATCGACGCGGAACTCCACTTTGCCGGCCTTCACTTCCCTTACCGCGGTGGCGATGTCGGTGGTGACAGTGCCAGTTTTCGAATAGGCATGAGCGAGGACCAAGACTTTGCCGAGGCGTCCGACCGAACGCATCATATCCAGCAGTCGCGATAACGGCGTTATTGCAAACCGCTATGCCGCTGATGGCGTCAAGGTAACGAACACCATTGACATCCCATAACCATGAACCTTCCCCGCGCTCGAATGTAACGGCCTGACGTGTATATGTGGGCATAAGATGATCGGTCATTCAGTTAAAACCATGTCAGTGTTATCAATCGCCGGCCTACGGGCCTTAAGAAAAGGGCGCGATTATATTTTTTTAATGCGTATCAAGCAATAAATAATTTATTAAATGACATACACCATATCAGGATATGCGTTTTAATTCCAGATAGGCAGGAAACTAAACAGAAAAAAACAAGTTAGCCATGATGACCTGAAGTTTCATCTGGCAACCCGCAGCCGGCAGTTGCGGCGCTGGGTTGCTTCATCAATGTCAAGTTGAATAGTTAGGTTTAATTTAGGGGTGTTTTGGTAAAGCTGGTAGAATGAGCTTATCAATTATTTCCTATTGCCGACGGCTATGAAAAAAATTTTGATCTCCGATAAACTTGCAGAAGATGGCATTAATTTTCTAAATGCTCAAACCGGATTGCAAACTTATATCCACACCGGATTGAGTGAAGATGAATTGTGCGAGATTATCCCCGAATACGATGCTTTGCTGGTTCGTAGCGACACCAAAGTCACCGCCAGGGTTTTAAAAGCGGCAAGCCGTTTAAAGATAGTAGGGCGGGCCGGCATCGGGGTGGATAATATCGACCTGGATAGCGCTTTGGAGCAAGGCGTTATTGTCATGAATACCCCTGACGCCAACGCCACCACCACAGCGGAATTAGCGCTAGCCCATATTTTTTCCTTAAGCCGTAATCTACCCCGGGCCAATCAGTCAGTCAAAGAAGGCAAATGGGAGCGCTCTAAACTGATGGGTGCGGAAATTGCCAATAAAACCCTGGCCATTCTGGGTTTCGGCACCATAGGCAGGATAGTGGCGCAACGCGGAATTGGTTTGGGTATGCGGGTGATTGCTCATGACCCATTTGTCACCCCGGATGTGTTTTTAGCCTACGGCGTGGAAGTGGTGGATTTTACTGAGCTGTTCACCCAGGCGGATTATCTGACGCTGCATTGTCCGCTTCTGGAAAAAACCAGACACATTGTCGGCAAGGACCAATTGGCGATCATGAAAAAAACCGCACGGCTGATCAACTGCGCCAGAGGCGGGCTGGTGGACGAGGCTGCGCTTTATGAGGCTTTAAAGTCCGGCAGTCTGGCCGGGGCGGCGTTAGATGTTTTCGAGCATGAGCCGCCAAGTAATTCGCCATTATTGGATCTGGAAAATGTGGTGGTGACGCCGCATTTAGGGGCGTCTACCCAGGAAGCTCAAATTGCCGTCAGTGTGGCGATTGCCAGACAGGTCGCCAGATATTTGCAAACCGGCGAGGCCGTTAATGCTTTAAATTTACTAGGTTTAAGCGCTGAAGAATTGAAAAAGGCTTTGCCATTCATGCATCTTGCTAATATATTGGGCAAAGTTCTGGCCGGTTTGATCGATTGTCCTATTCAGAAGCTGGAAGTGGCGGTTTTTGGGCAAGCCGCCCAGGTCAAAATCCGACCTGTCACCGATGAAGCCATGATTGGTCTGTTGGCTGGGCAGTTTTCGACGCCGATTAATCGGGTGAATGTCGAGAAAATCGCCAAACGCCAGGGTATGAGTTTTATTGAGACTCAGTCTGAAGTTTCCCAGGGTTACCAATCACTGATTAAGCTTACCGGACACTGTTCCGACAAATCGATCAGCCTGGCGGGAACTCTATTGGGAGATCATGCGCCCAGACTGGTCAGCATTAATCACTTTGAAATTGAAGTGGTGCCGGAGGGCGTGCTGCTGGTGACAAGACATGAAGACAAACCCGGCGTGATTGCGGCAATCAGTTCGGTATTAGGGGTTTCCAATATCAATATTACCCGTATGCAAGTCAGTATTGCAGATTATCAGCAATCAGCAATGATGGTAATCGGCGTATCCCATCCATTAAATCCGCAACTGCTTAAAGCGCTTTGTGACGTGCCGGCAGTGCATTCCGTAAGGCAAATTGTATTATGAGTTTTGAAGTTGTCTGTTTTGACTGTGATAGCACCTTGTCCAAAATTGAAGGTATTGATGAATTGGCAAGGCATAAGGGTCTGTTTGACAATGTGGCGGCTTTGACCGATGCGGCGATGAATGGCGAGCTGTCATTGGAAGAGGTCTACGCTAAAAGACTGGAATTGATTAAACCCGGTAAAGCCGAAATAGCCTGGCTTGCTGATTTGTATTTGGCTGAAATGGTAGATGGCGTGGCGGAGACGATTCAAACGCTGCGGGATAATAACAAGCAGATTCGTATTATCAGCGGTGGCGTGCGGCAGGCGATTTTGCCTTTGGCAGCAGGTCTAGGCATTCCGGAAGAATACGTGCATGCGGTTGATCTGCAGTTTGACGAACAAGGCCAATATGTAGATTTCGACAGGCTTTCACCGCTGGCTGTCAGCGGCGGCAAGGCCAGAGTTTGCCGTAAAATCAGATTACAACACGCCTCTGTAGTGATGGTAGGCGATGGCAAAACCGATCTTGAGGCTAAAATGGCAGGAGCCTACACCATAGGTTTCGGCGGGGTGACTCATAGGCAAATTGTAGAGGAACAGGCGGATTGCTTTGTGTCCGAACCGTCCTTAACCGCCATATTGCCATATGTGTTATGCGCTTGACCGCCTGGTTTTTAATCGGTTATCCAAACCGTCCGGTCATTCATCATCTTTAAGCGGGATTTAAGTTTGGCTTATTTTAATATACCGAACCTGATGGTAAATGCGCATTAGACAAGTGTCGTAAAGCTGTAGTCAAAATGATAGAATTTCGTCTTTCATGCAGTGTTTGATGATTAACTATAATGATGGAAAAGATTTTGTGTTTGAAATTAACTTTGTTTTAAGGCGTTAGAGAGACACCATGGCAGGGCATAGTAAATGGGCTAATATCCGGCATCGTAAAGGTGCGCAGGATGCAAAAAGGGGAAAGATTTTTACCAAGCTGATCAGGGAAATCAGCGTTGCCGCCAAAAGCTCGGGCGGCGGCGATCCGACTAATAATCCCAGTCTGCGGACGGCTATCGATAAGGCGCTTAACGCCAATATGAAGCGCGACACCATAGACAATACCATTAAGAAAGCCATAGGCGCGCTGGATGGCATGGTTTATGAAGAAGTCAGGTATGAGGGTTATGGTCCCGGTGGAGTTGCCGTGATGGTTGATTGCTTGACAGATAATCGAAATCGTACTGTCGGAGATGTCCGCCATGCTTTTTCCAAGTCCGGCGGTAATTTGGGCACTGACGGCTCGGTCGCCTATCTATTTCGCAAACTCGGCATCATTAGTTATTCCAGCGAGATAGATGAAGACGCCCTGATTGAAGCGGCTATGGAAGCCGGAGCTGATGATGTAGTCAGTAATGATGACGGTTCTGTGGATGTATTGACGACGCCTGAAGAATATTTGCCGGTTAAGGAAGCTCTGATAGCGGCGGGCTTTCAACCTGAAAATGCGGCGATTACCATGAATGCCGGCGTCAAAACCCAGCTGGACGCCGAAACCGCAGAAAAAATGTTAAAACTGATAGACCGGCTGGAAGACCTGGACGATGTTCAGGAAGTCTATTCAAATGCCGATATCAGCGATGAAATCATGGAGGCATTAAACGATGCCTGATAACCTAACTTAACCAGTCAATCATTTTGTTTTGAGTAGAATTTTAGGAATTGATCCAGGCTCTCGGATAACCGGTTATGGGGTAGTGGAGTCAACTCCCGGAGGATTGCAATATATCGCCAGTGGTTGTATTCGAACCGAATCGGAGACCTTTTTTGAAAGGCTTAAGCAAATTTTTGACGGTATGACCGAGATCGTTGCCATATATCAGCCGCAACAAGTAGCGATTGAACAAATCTTTATGAATAAAAATGCAGACTCTGCATTAAAACTGGGCCATGCCCGTGGAGCTGTTATCTGCGCCGTCTTGAATCAGCATTTGCCGGTGTTTGAATATGCTGCGCGGCAGGTTAAACAGGCTGTGGTCGGTAAAGGCGGCGCCGATAAACACCAAGTGCAGCATATGGTGAAAATTCTGTTAAGCATCCAGGGTGAAATCCAAATCGACGCCAGTGACGCCCTGGCAGTGTGTTTGTGCCATTCCCATTATCAGGAAACTGCAACCCGCTTGAAGCAGGCTGGTTTATGATCGGTTTTTTACGAGGCGTATTGATACAGAAATCTCCACCGCAACTGCTGCTGGACGTGCAAGGCGTGGGTTATGAAGTAGAAGCGCCGATGACGACCTTTTACGATCTGCCGCAAATGGGCGAAGAGGTTAAGCTGTATACGCATCTGGTGGTCAGAGAGGATGCGCATATTTTGTTTGGATTTGCCAGTATTACCGAAAGATTATTGTTTAAATCGCTGATTAAACTGAACGGCGTCGGTCCCAAGCTGGCCTTAACCATCCTTTCCGGCCAAAGCGTTGCGGAGTTCTACCGGTGTGTGGCGGATAATGATATCGGTAGTCTGGTGAGATTGCCGGGGGTAGGTCAAAAAACCGCCGAGCGTCTGTTGGTGGAAATGCGCGGACGTCTGCCCGAACTTAGTAAAGTCTCTGCGGCAGGTCAACCGGTGAGCAGTTATATTCCGCCTCAGACCAGTCCCAGGCAGGAAGCGGTGGCGGCGCTTTGCGCATTGGGTTATAAAAATCAGGATGCGTTGCGCATGGTGCAGTCCATTGCTGCAGATCATAAAAGTTGTGAAGAAATCATTCGTCAGGCTTTGCGGGGAACGGTTAAATGATAGAAAGCGATCGTTTGATGACCATGCGCGGCAATCATGATGAAGAGCGGCAGGATAGGGCGATACGCCCAAAGCGTTTAACGGATTACGTCGGGCAGCAGGAATTGCGGCTGCAGATGGAAATATTTATCCAGGCGGCTATGTCGCGGTCTGAAGCGTTGGATCATGTCTTGATTTTCGGGCCGCCGGGTTTGGGGAAGACCACTCTGGCCAATATTGTGGCCTCAGAAATGCATGTCAACATCCGGCAGACTTCCGGGCCGGTATTGGACAAGGCAGGGGATTTGGCAGCCTTGTTAACAAATTTGCAGGCCCACGACGTTTTGTTCATAGACGAAATCCATAGATTGAGCCCGGCAGTGGAAGAGGTGCTCTATCCGGCTATGGAAGACTACCAAATTGATATTATAATAGGCGAAGGCCCGGCAGCCAGGTCTATCAAACTTGATTTGCCGCCTTTTACCTTGATAGGCGCCACCACCAGAGCCGGTTTGCTGACATCGCCATTGCGTGACCGTTTTGGTATCGTGCAGCGTCTGGAATTTTACTCAGTGGCGGAATTGGCAAGTATTGTCGAGCGCTCAGCCGGATTATTAGGCATCACGCTGGATAAAGGCGGAGCAGAGGCCATTGCTTGCCGGTCGCGCGGCACGCCTAGAATTGCCAATCGTTTATTACGCCGGGTTCGGGATTTTGCTGAAGTTAAAGGTAATGGTATCGTTACTTTTGATATCGCCAATCAGGCATTGGAGATGTTGAAAATTGATCAACAGGGTTTTGATCTGCTGGATAGAAAGCTGTTATTGGCCATGATAGAACATTTTCAGGGCGGGCCGGTTGGCCTGGATACTTTAGCGGCAGTGATTAGTGAGGAACGCGGTACTGTTGAAGATGTTCTGGAGCCCTATTTGCTACAGCAAGGTTTCATGATGCGTACACCCAGAGGCCGTGTGGTCACCCACAAGGCCTATAGCCATTTCGGATTAATTCCGCCTGCGCAGCCAAATACAGATGATCTTTTTAACGCCTAAAGCCGCTGCTGAAAAAGATGAATGAATTTTATTGGCAGGTCAGAGTATATTATGAAGATACCGATGCTGGTGGCGTAGTGTATTACGCTAATTATCTGAAATTTTTAGAAAGAGCCAGAACCGAGTTTTTGCGTAGTCTGGGTTTTGAGCAGACCACCCTAATGGCAGAGCAAAATACTGTATTCGTGGTGCATTCAGTGAACATAGACTATATAAAACCTGCCCGCCTCGATGATCTGCTTCAGGTGAGCGCCAAAGTGATTGAATGTAAAAAGACCAGTCTTTTTTTTGAACAAATCGTGCTGCGCGGGCAGGAAGTGTTATGCAGGGGTGTAGTGCGCATCGCCAGCCTTGATTTACAAACAATGAAACCCAAATTATTCCCCTTAGAAATTCTAGAAAAAATAACCTAATGAATACTGATTTATCTATACTGCATTTAGTTCAGGAAGCCAGCGTTGTCGTACAGGTTGTACTGCTGATATTACTGGGCGCTTCCATTACCTCATGGACTTATATTTTCACCAAACGTAAAGAATTAAATCAGGCGATTAACATCACTGAAGATTTTGAACAGGAGTTTTGGTCCGGTTTGGGTTTGGTGGAATTGTACAAAAAGATGTCTAGCGACCGTTTCGAACCTGAGGGTATAGAAAAAATATTTCTGGCCGGTTACCGCGAATTCGCCAGAATGCGCCAAAAGGGCGATGTGGAGCCGGTGGTGCAGGTGGAAAGCGCGCAAAGAGCCATGCGGATTGAATTGGCGCGTGAACTGGACAGACTGGATGAAACCTTGCCTTTTTTGGCGACAGTCGGTTCAACCAGCCCTTATATCGGACTGTTCGGAACGGTGTGGGGGATTATGAACTCCTTTAGAGCCCTGGGAGAGATTAAAAACGCCACTTTAGCCAATGTGGCGCCGGGGATTTCTGAAGCGCTGATAGCCACGGCTATCGGTTTGTTTGCAGCGATTCCGGCAGTAATAGCCTACAACCGCTTCTCCACGCGCTTGGACAGGCTGGCCAGCCGTTATGAATTATTTATAGACGAGTTTGTGGTTTTATTGCAAAGACAGGCGCATAGCAAATGAATGTAGGTGGCAGCCATCGCAGAACCCGCAAACGCCGCGGGCCTATGTCTGAAATTAACGTTGTTCCTTATATTGACGTTACCTTTGTGCTATTAATGATTTTTATGATTACCGCGCCGCTGGTGCAAACCGGGGTTGATGTAGATTTGCCGCAGGCAGATTCCGCTTCGGTGGATTTGAAGGATGAGCCGCCGGTGATTATTTCCATTAAGAAAGACGGGGCGTTTTACATCGATATCGGCGATAGGCAGGATGAAGCGGTTGATCAGGATATCTTGTATACCAGGGTGGCGGCTGTGTTGAGAAATAACCCGAAAGCCCAGATATACGTCAGAGGCGACCACACGGTCGAGTACGGCAAGATAGTTCAGGTGATGGCCGCTGTCAAAGCCGCCGGTGCGCCTAAAGTCGGATTGATGACAACACCGCCGCCAGAGAAGTAAAGCCTTAAACATGCGAAAATACGGTTTATCATTTACGCTGGCGCTGCTTTTACATATCGCCTTAATTTCAATGTTTTGCTTTAGTTTTCAAAGCAATCCTGAAATGGTGAAGGGGCAGCCCGTTCCGGAAATAATTGATGCGACAATGCTTGACGATACCAAAATCCAGGCGGAAGCGGATCGTTTAAAACAAAAGGAAGAGAACAAGCGTCAAGCCGAGCAGCAGGAACAGCAAGAGCTGCAAAACGCCAGAAAGGCCGAAGAGCAAAAATTGCAGCAGGCTAAAAAACAGCGTCAGATGGAAGAACAACAAGCCCAGGAAGCAGCGGAAAACCGTAAGCAGGAAGCCTTAGCGGAACAAAATAAAAAGGAACAGCTGGCCCAGCAGCGTAAGGAAGAAGAGAAAAAACTCGAAGAAATCAAAGAAAAAAGGGCTGTGGAAGAGAAAAAAGCTAAAGATCTGGCTGAAAAGCAAAGACTAGCGGAATTGGAATTACAAAAGCAGGCAGAGAAACAAAAACAGCAGGAAGCCGCCGAACGTGAAGAGAAAATCAAGGAGCAAAAGCAGGCGGAAGAGCTTAAATTAAAACAGCAGGCTGATCAGGCCAAAAAACAGGCGGAAGCCAAGAAACTTGAACAGGATAAAAAATTAGCGGAACAAAAAAAGGCTGACGAGGAAAAGCGCCAGGAGTCTGCAGAACAGGCTGAAGCTAAGGCCAAAGCTGAAAAAGACAAGAAAGCCGCTGAATCTGCTGAAAAAGCCAAGGCCGAAAAAGACAAAAAAGCCGCCGAGTCTGCAGAAAAAGCCAAAGCTGAAAAGGAAAAATTAGCGGCCGAGAAAGCAGAACAGGAAAAGAAAGCTGCCGCCGACAAAGCTAAAGCGGATGCTGAAAAAGCCAAAGCCGAAAAAGAAAAACAAGCGGCGGAAGCCGCAGCAAAAGCCAAGGCCGAAAAAGACAGACTGGCTGCTGAAAAGGCTGAGAAGGCTGAAAAAGAAAAGCAGGCGGCCATAGCGGCAGCGGAAAAAGCCGAGAAAGAAAAGCAAGCCGCTGAAGCTGCCGCGGCTGCTAAAGCTCAGGCGGACGCCCAGGCTCAGGCTAATGCCCAGGCCATAAGTTCCGCCTTGCAAGGCATAAAGAATAGAGTTCAAAATGCTTGGACCCGGCCTATGAGCGCAAGTCAGGGATTAAAATGTACTATTCAGGTAAAATTATTGCCGAATGGCGATGTGATGGATGCAGTGGTGGTAGTCAGTAGCGGTGATGCGGTATTCGACCGTTCTGCTGAAAACGCCGTGAGAAAAGCCACTCCTTTGCCTGTGCCGCAAGATCTAAAGTTATTTAATCAGGAATTTAGAGTTTTTCAATTTTTATTTAACCCGAACTAACAAACGGAAATACAGAATGATTTTAGTATTCAGAATCCTAGTCTTAAGCTTGATGGCAGGTTTTGCCGGAGTTGCATGCGCAGCCGGATTAACCATAGAAATCACCAAAGGCTCTGTGACGGCAGTGCCTATAGCCGTCGTGCCTTTCGCTCAGACCGGCTCCATAGGCAACGTCAAACTGACCAGTGTCGTCAATTCGGATTTAGCCGGCAGCGGTTTGTTTAAAACTTTGGCGGAAGACGACATGCTGACCAAGCCCAGTACGCCTGAATCAGTCAATTTCAAGGACTGGCAGGTGCTGGGGCAGGATTATATGGTGATCGGTCAGGTTGACGGCAGCGGCGGCAATTATAACGTGCAGTTTTATCTGTACAATGTCCATAACGGCGAATTGTTAATAGGCTATCGCTTGACCGCCGGCCCAAATGATTTACGCCGGGCGGCCCACCACATCAGTGATTTGATTTATGAAAAACTCACCGGCCGCAAAGGGGCGTTTAATACCCGTATTGCCTATGTGACCAGCAGTCAAAAGGGCGCCGGTAAACAATTCATGCTGCAAGTAGCGGATTCCGACGGTTTTAATCCAAGAACTATTTTTGAGTCGCCGGAACCAATCATGGCGCCAAACTGGTCGCCGGACGGCTCCAAAATTGCTTATGTTTCTTTTCATAGCAAACATTCGGAAATATTTGTGCAAACTTTGGCGACCGGACAACGGGAAAGTGTTTCTTCCTATCCAGGGATTAACGGCGCTCCCGCCTTCTCGCCGGATGGCGGCAGTTTAGCCATTACTTTATCCAAAGACGGCAGTCCGGACGTATATGTGTTGAATCTGTCCGGCCGAAGTTTAACCCGTTTAACCACGGGTTTGTCTATTGATACCGAACCCAACTGGTCGGCGGATGGCAGCACTATAGTGTTCACTTCCGATCAAGGCGGCAAGCCGCAGCTTTACACCATACCTGCTACGGGTGGTAAAGTCAGCCGTCTGACATTTCAAGGCGATTATAATGCCAGAGGCCGGTTTTCAGCAGACGGCAAAAGTATAGCAATGGTAACCAGCAATGGCGGCGGCGATTACCGGATTGCTGTCATGGATTTGGCAACGCGTACCGTCAATGTGATAAGCGACGGACGTCTGGATGACTCGCCGAGCTTTGCGCCTAATGGTAGTATGGTACTATTTTCAGCCAATAAGGGCGGGCAATCGGTTTTGTTTGTCGGTTCTACGGATGGGGCAACGCAACAAAAACTTGCGTTTGAAAGTGGTGAAGTGCGTGAACCGGATTGGGGACCTTGAAACCAAAAGTTCCTTTAATAATCTAATTTTTTGGAGAGTATAGTAATGAAATTGAATAAATCTTTTTTAGCTTTGGTAATGACTGCTTTTTTATTTGCAGGTTGTAGTTCGAACGATGAGGCTGATGGCACAACGGCTGATGCTACTCAGGGCACTGATGCGTCAACCAGCGGTTTGACGGATGGTTCGCTTTCCGGCAGCCAGTTTGGCGCAGGCGGATCGAATGGAAATTCACGTCTGGGCGCTGAATTCAGCGATCCGAACAATCCATTATCCAAACAAATCATTTATTTTGAACTGGATAGCAGTCAAATCAGACAGGACTATGTGCCTGTGGTGGCCGCTCACGCTCAATACCTGACTGCGCATCCGAATCAACATGTGATTTTGGCCGGTCATGCTGATGAAAGAGGCTCTAGTGAATATAATATAGCCCTGGGCGAACAGCGCGGCAAATCTGTGGAAAGACTATTGAGATCTCAAGGCGTATCGGCTTCTCAGCTTGAAGTTGTCAGCTATGGCAGGGAAAAACCTGCTGCAACAGGACATAATGAATCGGCATGGAGTTTAAATCGTCGCGTTGAAGTAGGTTATCAATGAGAAAGTTTGTACTTCTGACATTATTGGGTTTTGCCGGCAGCTTGAACTTAGTTCAAGCTCAGCAAGCTAATAATTCCGGCTACGCTGGCGGTCAGCAGTCTGCCGGTCCTGGAAATAGCGCAATCTACGACTTATTAAGCAGAGTCGAACAATTGCAGTCCGAAGTACAGCAATTACGCGGCGTTGTGGAAGAGCAGGCCCAAACCATTTCTGATTTGGAGCGGAAACAGAGCAATATGTATTCCGATCTGGATACCAGAGTGCAAGCTTTATCTGCTCCCGCCGCCACTCCTCAGGGGCAAGCGGCGGCTCCCGTTCCTGCGGTTCCGCCAGTCGTTCCGCCGGTTACCCCTCAAGCCGCGAATAATGTTGCAGCCGTTCCAGCCGTGGCGCCTGCCGCAATTCCTGCGGCGGCCAACCCTGCTCCAGCAGTGGCGGCAACTGCTACTCCGTCTACAGCATCGGCTGTTGCTGTTGTGACGCCGGTTGCCGGAGCTTCAACAGGAAAGGGTAATGAAAAGGAACGCTACCAACTGGCTTACGATACCCTGCGCAATGGTCATAATGATCAGGCGGCTAAGATGTTTGAAAGTCTGTTGATTGATTTTCCTAACGGCGAATATGCGGATAACTCTCAGTTTTGGCTGGCGGAGGCTTATAAAATTAATCGTGAAAACGAAAAAGCCAAAGTGGCTTTTTGTAAAGTGGTCAGCCAATACCCTAACAGCCCTAAAGTACCTGATGCTTTATTGAAATTGGGCTATATAGAATTCGACGCGCAAAACACCACTAAATCACGGGAATATCTCAATCGGGTGACCAGCAATTATCCTGATTCCACCGCAGCCCATCTTGCTTCAAAAAAATTGGCGCAAATGCCGCAATAGTTTTTGATGGTTGATTCTCTGCGTATTAGCGAAATATTTTATTCCTTACAGGGTGAAGCCGATACGGTTGGAATCCCGACCATATTTATTCGTCTGACCGGTTGTCCGTTGCGTTGCGTCTACTGTGATACAGTCTACGCTTTTACGGGCGGACAGAAACTCGGCTTTGCCGAAATTCTTGCTCAAATTCAAAACTATCAAACCCGTTACATTACTGTCACCGGAGGCGAACCCTTGGCTCAGCCCGGATGTGTCGATTTGATGTCCGGCTTGCTGGAACAGGGTTACCGGGTGTCTCTGGAAACCAGTGGCGCGCTGGATGTCGCCCATGTTGACGCCAGAGTGGTCAAAGTTATGGATTTAAAGACACCTAGTTCCGGTGAAATGCAACGTAACCTTTACCAAAACATTCAATACCTAAACGTCCGGGATCAGGTTAAATTTGTGATCGGTAGTGATGAGGATTATCAATGGTCAAAGCAAATTCTTCAACAATATGCATTGGCGGAGCGCTGCGGAATTTTGTTTTCACCGGTGATGGGAATGATGCCTGCCACCGAGCTTGCCGACAAAATACTCGCAGATCAGCTGCCGGTGCGTTTTCAGATTCAATTGCACAAATATCTTTGGAATGATGTCAGAGGAAAATAAACCCGCAGAAAAATCCGCCATAGTGTTGCTTTCCGGCGGACTGGATTCTATTACTGTGTTGGCGTTGGCAAAACAACAAGGTTATACCTGTTATGCGCTCAGCTTTGATTACGGCCAGCGTCATCATGCCGAGATTCTGGCCGCCGGACAAATTGCCGAACATTACCAGGTAAGGCAACATAAAATTGTCAATTTAGGGTTGGATAATTTTGGAGGCTCGGCCTTAACCGATGACAGTATCGCCGTGCCGATGTCGCCTCAGCAAGGCATACCGGTGACTTATGTGCCTGCCAGAAACACCATTTTCCTTTCGCTGGCGCTGGCTTGGGCTGAAGTTTTGCAGGTCCGTCATGTTTTTATCGGCGTAAACGCAGTGGATTTCTCCGGTTATCCGGACTGCCGCCCGGAGTTTATTCAGGCCTTTCAAACCATGGCGAATTTAGCAACCAAAGCAGCTGTGGAAGGGCTAACCATCCAAATCCACGCGCCTTTAATCCAACTCAG
>CAVUMJ010000315.1:0-10632 GCA_963741375.1 uncultured Pseudomonadota bacterium | reverse complement strand
GCATAGGCGCTTGGTTTAGCCGAAAACAAATTTGATCGGCAGCCGGTTCCGAAAAATTAGGCATTAAAGAAAACCTTAACCCGTACGCCTTTCAATCAGTTAATCTATTCACAACACCGGTGAAAGGATTAACTAAAAATATTTTACACGGAGGCTGTCCGAGAATAGAAACCAGCGCATTGCGCCGCATGTTGGCCTTCGATCATCCGGCGTATTACGCTTTGCTAATACGCCCTATGGCCCTGTATACGCTCTCGGACAGCTTCCTAGTACTAAAGAACAATATTACTTGCTACAATCTAAGGTTATAGTTGAGTCACAATCATTGATAATTTTTAGTAACTATTCGGCATGGTGTTTTAGCGAACTGAAATGATCAATACTGTTGTTGGACGTGTTTAACAAAGGGACTGGTAACAGTACTCAATGAACCACGTCTGTCGAGACTGATCGTTTCGGCTACTGAGCCTCCTTCCGCTTAGCCCCTCTGAATAGTTACGATTTTTGCAAATAAATAGCTAATTTTGTGATAAATCTCATGGAAAGTATTTTTATCCTGCTTTACCCTGCAAGGCAAAGCGAACTTAAGCCCATATTTTTTATACAAAAAGTTTTTTTAAAATACAGGTTAATTAGTCAGGCAAAAACAACATAATCGATTCAATTGTTTACCGGATGAAAAAAACTAAAAAAGCCACAAAATATCAACAATACAGCAAGGACTTTAGACTAGTATGAATCTGAATAACCGCAAACACAAAGCCAAATGGACGCTCTTCCTTGCCTTATCTTTTTTGATTTTTCAATCCGCCGAGGCGCAAATCTCAGTCTTGCAACACGGGTATGATACCAATGTTTCGGGGGCTAACTTAACTGAATCCATTTTAACTCCCAGCAATGTCTCGCCCTCCACCTTCGGCAGAATCTTTAGCCTGCCGGTAGATGGCTCCATTTATGCGCAACCGCTGTATGTACCCAATTTGACTATCAACGGCAGCACTCATAATGTGGTGTTCGTCGCCACCATGAAAAACATTATCTATGCCTTTGACGCCGACACATTTGGCCCGCCATTATGGCAAGTCAACTATTCCTCCACTGCCGTTTCCGGCTCTTCACCTGTTCCGATTACTGATTTCGTTGGCTCCAATTCATACAATATCGCCGGTCCTGTCGGTATTGAAAGCACCCCGGTCATTAATGCCAACACCATGTATTTCGTCACCAACACCCTGGAAAGCGGCAATATCGTGTTTCGTCTGCATGCCGTGGACATTACCACCGGCAATGAAAAATTCGGCGGCCCGGTTGTCATCACCGGCAGCTACACCCTCAACGGCAACACCATCACCTTCAATCCGGGCACTCAAAATCAACGCATGTCTTTAACCATAGCCAACGGCCAGATTATCATTGGCTTTGCTTCGCATGAAGACGACTCCGTGTGGTACGGCTGGGTGATGTCGTACAACGCTTCCACACTGACCCAGAATGCAGTGCTGAATACCGTGCCTTCCAATTATGGCGGCGGAGTCTGGCAAAGCGGGCGTCCGCCGGCTGTGGACAGCTCCGGTTACGTTTATTTGTTTACCGGTAACGGCATGGAGTTAAATAACCTAATCACGGCAGACGGCGTCAACAACTTTGCAGAGAGTGCGTTAAAGCTCGACCCCACGACATTGAAAGTCATCGACTATTTCACGCCATCGAATTATCAGTATCTGGATGCAAACGATTTGGATTTTACCAGTTCAGGCCCCAGCCTGATACCCGGAGCCAATGTTTTGGTCGGCGGCAGCAAATTCGGCACCTTGTATGCGCTCAACACCCAAAACCTCGGTCAGATGCAAGCCAATGACGCCGGGGCCTTACAAGCTATCGTGGGCGCATCCATCGGCGAAATCCACGGCGGCCCCACGATTTGGAATCGCCCTGCCGCTGCCGGAGGACCATTGGTTTTCAACTGGGGCGCCTGGGATACTTTAAAAGTCTATAGCTTTAATTCCACTACCAACAATCTCACCCAAACTTCAGCAACAACAGACGGCACGGTCTATCCCGGCGCTATGTTAACCCTGTCGGCCAATGGCAACAATAATGGTATTGTCTGGACTTCTTTAAATAGTCAGGGCGACGCCGACCATCGGCAGCCGCCTGGCGAAATACGGGCGTATGATCCTACCAACCTGTCTCAAGCACTCTGGACATCCACAGCAATACCGGCGCGTGACGATTTGGGATTATGGATGAAATGGGTGCCGCCTGTGGTCGTCAACGGCAAGGTATATGTCGCCACTCAGTCAAATCAACTAATGGTGTATGGCTTGCTGCCTACGTCCGGAGCTCCTCTGGTTACGGCATGGCCGCCCCGCAAGGATGCCTTGGGCACCCAAGCCAATTATTTTGTGTCAGCTTTATCCGCTAGCGGCTCAAGCCTGACGGCTACCTGGTCTGTCTCCGGCCTGCCAACCGGCGCCACCGGCCAGTTCCTGACCGATTCTCATGGCCGCACCAATCTGGAAGTCTTGCTGAACGTGAACGGGACTACCCCCTCAGGCCTTTATCCTCTGAATTTAACCGCCAATGTAGCCGGCAATCAAACCACTCAATCAGTCTTGTTGAATATACCTGGCTCAACAGCTTTTACCCCGCTCACCGCAGTAGCAGACAGCCAAGTTAGTCCGCATATTTCTGAAGCAGCTATCGATGCCAATATCGGCACCTTCTGGAAAACCCTGGATAGCTCAACTCCCACCACTTATCCGCACAGCGTCAGCCTGGATTTGGGTTCGACACAGTTAATCTCCGGTATCAGCTATTTGCCGCGTCAGGACGGCTGCGTCGATGGCACCGCACTGCAATATGAAGTCTATCTGAGCACCGACAATGTCAACTGGTTTACACAGCCAGCCGGCGGCTCTTTCGATTACGGCCCGGCCTGGCGAAGTTATGCCTGCGACAGCCAGACGTTCCCGCAAATCCAGAAGATTGCCTTTCCGGCAACCAGCGCCAGATACGTACTATTGAATGTGCTCGGATCCGTGGAAGACGGCGCCCCCTGGGCGTCTGCGGCGGAACTGCGGGCTTATGTCGCCAACACCAGTGAACCGCAGGTGGCTTTGAGCAGCTCCGCAGGCACTATTTCCGCAGGCCAATCCGTCACCTTTACCGCTACAGTGAGCGGTAATAACCCAACCGGGACCGTACAGTTCTACAATAATGGCATTGCATTTCAGTCGCCGGTGACATTATCCAGTGGTAGTGCATCCTTAACCACCACTAATTTGAATACAGCCGGCACGGACGTGATCGCGGCCAGTTATTCAGGTGACGCCAATAATGCCGCCATTACCGCCTTAACGCCGCTGACGGAAACCGTGATATTCAATCAGGTTAGCGTCGCTTTGACTAGTTCCGCAACAACGGTTTCTGCAGGCCAATCCGTCACCTTTACCGCTACAGTGACGGGCAACACCCCAACCGGAACCGTACAGTTCTACATTAATGGCATAGCAGTTCAATCTCCTGTAACGCTATCCAACGGCATCGCTTCCTTGACCACCACTCTAAATGCCGGAACCGACCTGATCTCGGCCAGTTATTCGGGTGATGTGAATAATGCCGCCTATACTACATCAGCCCTGACTGAAAACGTCACGGCAGACCAGAGTACTATCTCTTTGAGCACTACTGCAAACACACTGCTGCCGGGCGAATCCGTCACGGTTACCGCCACTGTGAGTGGCGATGCTCCAACCGGAACCATACAGTTCTACCTTAATAATAATCCATATGGGTCGCCAGTCGCTCTTGTTAATGGCACAGCCACACTGACAACTAACGCTCCGAGTTCAGCCGGAAGCGCCTATGTCACGGCCCATTATTCAGGTGACGCCAATAATGCCGCTGTTATTTCATCTACCGCTTTGCCGGAATCCGTGGTAATTCCACCGGTTCCTGTTCCGGCCCTACCTTGGTTTTATCAACTCTTACTGGCTGTCACATTATTCGGCACAGGAGTTTGGCTAAGTAGAAAACAAATTTAACTGGCGTTCAGTTAACAGTATGAGTCATAACCGCATAGCGTGTCGTGACTCATTTTAACCCATACGGATTATCGTGCGCCCAGTGGTTTGGCGCTGTAAAATTATTGTGATAGGATAGCCATAGACGGCCGTTTCGTCTTGCTCCGCGTCAAAAAATATGGACAATTAGTCTCCATATTTCTTATCCAGAAAAAACTTTCTTAGAGCCACGTTTAAACAGGTTTAATTTGTTTGAACATGGAAAAATACAGTTTAAAACTCCTGCAAGCTATCAATATCATAGGTTTGAAGCGGCACAGGAATGGCTTGTAGGATAATGAAAGAGTCATTTTTTATTTGAAAGAAAGATTTGTTAAAACCTATGCAGGAAATTTTTTCAACATAATTTAGTCGAGAAAGCAATGGATACCATTATCAATTCAACATTCAATAAAGTCTTACCCAACCTGCCGACATGCAAATGTTTAAGCAGATGCGCTGCATTGTTCACCCTTTCTATTTTGATTTTTCATTCCGCTCAGGCGCAAATGTCCATTTTGCAACACGGGTATGACACGAATGTTTCAGGGGCTAACTTAACTGAAACCATTTTGACTCCCAGCAATGTCTCGCCCTCCACCTTCGGCAGAATCTTTAGCCTTCCGGTGGATGGAACCATTTATGCGCAGCCGCTGTATGTACCCAATTTGACTATCAACGGCAGCACTCATAATGTGGTGTTCGTCGCCACCATGAAAAACATTGTCTATGCCTTTGACGCCGACACATTCGGCGCACCATTGTGGCAAGTCAACTATACCACCACTGTTTCCGGCGCCATACCTGCTCCGATTACTTCTTACGTTGGCTCCAACTCATACAACATCGCAGGTCCTGTCGGTATTGAAAGCACCCCGGTCATTAATCCCGGCAGCAACACCATGTATTTTGTCACCAATACTCTTGAAAACAACAACTTGGTGTTCCGTCTGCATGCCGTGGACATTACCACCGGCAATGAAAAATTTGGCGGCCCGGTTGTCATCACCGGCAGCTATACCCTTAACGGCTCCACCATCACCTTCAATCCGGCCGTTCAGAATCAACGCGCTTCCCTGGCTTTAGCCAATGGCCAGATTATCATTGGCTTTGCTTCGCATGAAGATGACTCCGTCTGGTACGGCTGGGTAATGTCGTACAGTGCTTCCACACTAACCCAGAACGCTGCGCTGAATACCGTGCCTTCCAATTATGGCGGCGGAGTCTGGCAAAGCGGGCGTCCGCCGGCTGTGGATAGCTCCGGTTACGTTTATTTGTTTACCGGTAACGGTATTGAGTTAAATAATCCGATAACCGCAGACGGAACCAACAACTTTGCTGAGAGCGCGTTAAAGCTCGACCCCAAAACCTTGAAAGTCGTTGACTATTTCACGCCTTCGAATTATCAGTATCTGGATGTAAACGATTTCGATTTTACCAGCGCAGGCCCCAGCCTGATACCAGGCTCCAATGTTTTGGTCGGTGGCGGCAAAATCGGTACTCTGTATGCGCTCAACACCCAAAACCTCGGTCAGATGCAAGCCAATGACGCCGGGGCCTTACAAGCTATCGTGGGCGCATCCATCGGCGAAATCCACGGCGGCCCGGCGATTTGGAATCGCTCCGCCGCAGCCGGAGGACCATTGGTTTTCAACTGGGGCTCCTGGGATAAATTAAAAGCCTATAGCTTTAACTCCACCACCAACAATCTTACTCAAATATCAACATCCTTAGACAGTTTGATTTATCCAGGCGCCAAATTGGCGGTCTCGGCCAATGGCGACAACCATGCTATCCTGTGGGCATCGGCAAATAGTCAGGGCGATGCCGACCATCGGCAGCCGCCTGGGGAATTAAGGGCATATGATCCTACCAACCTGTCCCAGACAATCTGGACATCCACCGCGACACCGGCGCGTGACGATTTAGGTTTGTGGATGAAATATGTGCCGCCTGTGGTAGTCAACGGCAAAGTATACATGGCCACGCAGTCAAACCAGCTAATGGTGTATGGCTTGCTGCCTACGTCCGGAGCTCCTCTGGTTACGGCATGGCCGCCTCGCAAGGATGCCTTGGGCGCCCAAGCCAATTATTTTGTATCAGCCTTATCCGCTAGCGGTTCAAGCCTGACGGCTACCTGGTCTGTCTCCGGCCTGCCAACCGGCGCTACCGGCCAGTTTCTAACCGATTCTCATGGCCGCACCAATCTGGAAGTCTTGCTGAACGTGAACGGGACCACTCCGCAAGGCCTTTATCGTTTGAATTTAACCGCCAATGTAGCCGGCAACCAAACCAGCCAGTCAGTCTTGTTGAATGTACCTGGCTCAACAGCTTTTACCCCGCTCACCGCAGTAGCAGACAGCCAAGTTAGTCCGCATATTTCTGAAGCAGCTATCGATGCCAATATCGGCACCTTCTGGAAAACCCTGGATAGCTCAACTCCCACCACTTATCCGCACAGCGTCAGCCTGGATTTGGGTTCGACACAGTTAATCTCCGGTATCAGCTATTTGCCGCGTCAGGACGGCTGCGTCGATGGCACCGCACTGCAATATGAAGTCTATCTGAGCACCGACAATGTCAACTGGTTTACACAGCCAGCCGGCGGCTCTTTCGATTACGGCCCGGCCTGGCGAAGTTATGCCTGCGACAGCCAGACGTTCCCGCAAATCCAGAAGATTGCCTTTCCGGCAACCAGCGCCAGATACGTATTGTTGAATGTGCTTGGAGCCGTGGAAGACGGCACCCCCTGGGCGTCTGCGGCGGAACTGCGGGCTTATGTCGCCAACACCAGTGAACCGCAGGTAGTGTTGAGCAGTTCTGCAAGCAATATTACTGTCGGCCAATCCGTCACCTTTACCGCTACAGTGAGCGGTAATAGCCCAACCGGAACCGTACAGTTCTACAATAATGGCATTGCATTTCAGTCGCCGGTGGCATTATCCAGTGGTAGTGCATCCTTAACCACCACTAATTTGAATACAGCCGGCACGGACGTGATCGCGGCCAGTTATTCAGGTGACACCAATAATGCCGCCATTACCGCCTTAACGCCGCTGACTGAAACTGTGACCTTCAATCCGGTTAACGTCACATTGGCCAGTTCCGCGGCCACAGTTACAGTGGGACAATCCGTCACCTTTACCGCTACAGTGACGGGCAACACCCCAACCGGAACCGTGCAGTTCTACATTAATAGCGTTGCAGTTCAATCTCCTGTAACGATATCCAACGGTAGCGCCGCCCTAACCACTAATACACTAAACACAACCGGAACAGACCTGATCACGGCCAGTTATTCGGGTGATGTGAATAATGCCACCTATACAACTTCGGCTGCCTTGGCTGAAACAGTGACACTTGCCCAGGCCAGCGTAACTTTGAGCAGTTCTGCCGGCACCATTAGTTCCGGCAGTCCTATCACCTATACTGCAACTGTAAGTGGCAACACTCCAACCGGAACCGTACAGTTCTATCTTAATGGTGTCGCCATTGGCTCTCCGATCACACTGACCGGCGGCGCCGCTATCTTGACTACTACAGCCCCGGCAGCATCCGGGACCGACCTTGTTACAGCCAGTTATTCGGGAGATACAAGAAATGCCGGCACTACTTCATCAGCACCCCTGACTGAAAATGTGACCCCTTCGCCAGTTAATGTGCCAGCCTTACCCTGGTTTTATCAGGTCTTATTGGCGATCATGTTATTTAGCGCGGGAGCTCTGTTAACTAGAAGAAAAATTAATTAACTTTGCAGAAAGGCTACAGGGTTTTAGAAATATTGACTCTGTGGCCTTTTCCCCGCACCATATGGATATCAAGGTTTGCTTATTTTTCTTCCAACTCACTCCGGCTGCTTAATAGCTGTTTTGCCCATAAATCTGCTCCGGACGGCAATTTCTCCGGTCTGCTGTTTATCCACTCTGCTATGTCCTGCCAGGCAGTAACCGCTTGTAAATCCCGCAACAGCATGTGATAACCGTGTTGATAGATTGCCACGGTTTTATCCGCCGTATCGGTTGTCAACAACTCCTGTAAAAACGAATAGGTAGGCTGCTTGGGGATAATCTGGTCATTTTCGCCATAAAGAACCAGCATATCTCCGTGTAGCAATGAGGCGCTACTGAATGCCGTATCCATTAAATCGGTCAAACCATAAATAGTTTCCACTCTGGTTTCTTTGATCACCAAAGGATCGCGCCCCAAGGCTCGCAACATGTCAATATTATCAGACGCCTGCACATGAACCCCCCTTCCGGTCAGAGACAGCCAAGGCATACTGTGCGCCAGTGTCCATAGCAAGCCGCTTTGATACCAGGGCATGGTTGATCTGGCCCATAAAGCCGGTGCGGAAAGTATGATGCCGGAGACATCCGGCATCTCCGGACGGCTCATGGCTGTGATGACAATTGCCCCGCCCATGCTCTCACCCAGCAGGTAAATAGGCAATTGCGGATAACGTTGTTTTAATAACCCGGTAATGGTCTGTAAATCTTCTACGTAGGTATCGCTGCCTGCCCATAATCCGCGCTGCGGAGCCGCACCAAAACCGCGTTGATCATAGGCAAAGCAGGCTATACCCTGCTTGCTGAAATACTCTGCCGGCATTTCAAAAAAATTGCTGTAATCATTAAATCCATGCACCGCGACAATAACAGCTTTAATCTGGGTTTTCGGTAACCAATACCGTAACGGCAGACTGACCCCATCAGCGGTGAGAAAAGTAGTTTCGCCGAGTTGTGCGGCATGGATTTTTTCACCTGACGGATAGGTCGTAGGCAAACAGCCGCTTTGGGTAACCAGCAGCATAATAGCGACTAATACAATTTGAAGTTGCATACCTTTAATCAATTTACCAATAAAATGGACTTATTTTACTAAACCTAAACAAATCAGTTAGGCATTTCCTGCATTGGCTTTGCCTTGAGCCAATTGAAGAGTTGAACTGCAAACACGAGTTACTAGCTCTCTAAGTTGCTTAGTAGACAACTTATGCTTCGACAGGTTCAGCACGAAAGGAATGTTAAAATATGGAAATACAGTTTTTTACACCAAAAGGTTTTTTCTTGGTTTTGTGATAAAGATTACTTGAAAATTAGACATATCACCCCCAATTTTCTAAAAAGCATTTTTCCTATCGTTTTAATTTGAAATGAGTACAAACATGACTGTTGAAGCAAAAAAACAAACTCTTGGATTTCAGACTGAAGTAAAGCATTTACTGCATCTGATGATTCATTCCTTATATAGCAACAAGGAAATCTTTCTTAGAGAACTCATATCCAACGGTTCTGACGCCGTAGATAAACTGCGTTTTGAGGCCTTGGGAAATGACGAACTGTATGAAGGCGACAGCGAACTGAAAATTCGTATTGATTTTAATGAAAGCCTGAAAACTATCACCATTACCGATAACGGTATCGGCATGGACAGACATGAAGTTCAGGATCATATCGGCACTATCGCCAAATCCGGCACCAAACAGTTTTTTGAACGGCTGACCGGCGATCAGGCTAAAGATAGTGAGTTGATAGGCCAATTCGGGGTGGGTTTTTATTCTGCCTTTATCGTTGCCGACAAAGTCGCTCTAACCACCCGTAAAGCAGGCGCTGCAATCACCGAAGCGGTACGCTGGGAGTCCGCCGGTGAAGGCGATTACACCATAGAAACCGTTGAAAAAGCCAGCCGCGGAACGGAAATCGTGCTGCATCTGAAAGAAGGCGAGGAAGAATTTTTAAATGGCTGGCGCTTGCGTTCCATTGTTAAAAAGTTCTCCGACCATATTTCCATTCCCATAGTCATGACTAAGGAAATTCCGGCAGAAAAGGACGAGGAAGGCAATGAAACCAATCCTGCCAGAGTTGAAGACGAAACTGTCAACAGCGCATCGGCATTATGGACAAAATCCAAGGATGATATTTCCGAAGCAGACTATACCGAGTTCTATAAACATGTCGCTCACGATTTTCAAGAGCCTTTAACCCATATTCACAGCAAGGTGGAAGGCGTTACGGAATACACCATGCTATTGTATGTTCCCGGACGCGCACCATTTGATTTGTGGGACAGAGATGCAAAACACGGCGTTAAACTGTATATACGAAAAGTATTTATTACCGATGACGCAGAGCAATTGATGCCGCGTTATTTGCGCTTTATTCGGGGAATTATTGACGCTGATTCACTACCTCTAAATGTATCGCGTGAAATACTCCAACAAAGCAAACAGATCAGCACCATCAAGTCTGGCGCAGTGAAAAAGATTTTAGGCTTGCTGGAAAATCTGGCCGAGAATGATGCGGAAAAATATCAAAATTTCTGGGAACAGTTTGGCAACGTTATTAAAGAAGGCCCTATCGAAGACTTCAAAAACAAGGAACAGGTTGCCAAATTATTGCGTTTTTCCTCAACACATACTGATAACAAAACCCAGAATGTATCCTTGGATGATTACATCAGCCGTATGAAAGAAGGTCAGGATAAAATTTATTTTGTCACAGCCGATAGCTTTGCCGCTGCCAAAAACAGTCCGCACCTGGAAATTTTCCGTAAGAAAGGCATAGAGGTT
>CAVUMJ010000314.1:0-5735 GCA_963741375.1 uncultured Pseudomonadota bacterium | reverse complement strand
ATGTCCCTGTACTTGGTTCGTTCATTGCAACATGCTCTGCATATCAGGATTTTTGCTATCCAAAATTCGCAACGGGTTGGTGTCAAGTCTGCGTAGGCTGTCGGCATCCAATAAATCGATATGCTGTTTAAAATAACCGACTAATTCGTGGCGGTAATCGGCCCGTTCCGCACTGGTCCCCAATGAATTGATCTGCAATTGCGCCTTGCTTCTGATACCCAAGTTTTTCCAAAGGCGATCCGTTAACAGAATCAATTCAGCATCGACATCAGGCCCCGGCATACCGTAAGTTTCAACACCTAATTGATAGAACTGCCGATACCGGCCTTTTTGAGGACGCTCATGCCGAAACATTGGTCCATAATACCATAAGCGATGGACCTGATTATGCAACAAACCATGTTCCATACAGGCGCGAAGACAGCCTGCAGTTCCTTCCGGCCGCAAGGTTAAAGAATCACCATTACGATCATCAAAGGTATACATTTCCTTTTCGACAATATCGGTCACTTCGCCAATTGAGCGTTTAAATAATTCGGTTTTCTCAACTATTGGCAGACGAATTTCCTGATAACCGTAAGCTGCCAAAACTTTACGTGCATGATTTTCCAGCCATTGCCAGTGAGCTGACTGATCAGGCAGAATATCATGCATTCCTCTAATGGCGTTAATCGCCTCTTGTTGTTTCGCCATAATCTTTAATTTCAGAGAGTTATCTGCCAAGCGTAGACTTGATCTCCACAGCTTCCTTGGAAGCGGGAAAATTTTTAAATAGCAAATCGGCATATTCTTCCGCCGAACTCGTATTATCCAAAGAGCGTTCTGTCTGAAATGCAATCCACAAGGTTTCAGGAGTATGCTGCGCAACGGACAAATAACGTTCAAGGAAGGCGCGAGCAGACAAATATTGATGATTTTGGTAACTTATTTTTTGCATTTCAAGCAATGCAGGGGCAAAATCAGGCTTCATCAATAAGGCTTGACGAAAGTTTGTTTCAGCATTTATTAAATCGTTTTGGTTGTAATAACAAACGCCCAAGCCGGTATACGCAAACCACTGATGATTATTCATCGGCTGATCTACAGCTTCTTTTAACAGTTCCATACCGGGTTTGTAATTAGCCCTTTCACACAAAAACCTGCCAAAATTGGCTTTGATATTAAAATTATCAGGAGCTTTTCTGACCGCAGTTCTATAACTTTTCTCCGCATCATCGTATTCCTTAATGCGCTCATAAAAACTACCCATGGCATTATGAATATCGGCATTTCCGGAATCTAGCCGCATGGCCTTGTCGAGACTCTCCTTGGCAATATCCAATTTATCCATAGCCAAATATCGCGTACCCATTTGCATATATAAAATAGCTTTTTCATCATTACTCATGGAATCACTGTTAAAATTCGGCAGTAAGCCACAAGCTTGGCATAGTTGTGCTAAAACAAGCAGAATTGTAAATTTATTAAAATTTCTAATTAGCATGTATGGTTTCAGCAATTGACAATTTTAGGTGTCTGCGACTTTTATCCTGAAACTGACCAACTAATTGACCACAGGCGGCATCAATATCGTTGCCTCTGGTTTTTCGGATAGTAGTGACAATATCGGCATGATTTAGCGTGTCACGGAACTTTATAATATTAGTAATACTGGAACACTGGTAATTAGAGTTCGGAAATGGGTTAAACGGAATCAAATTAACTTTGGAAGGCACATTTTTAAGCAGTTTCACCAATGCTAAAGCATCTTGCATACTATCATTAATACCATCCAGCATCACATATTCAAAAGTAATATGTTTTCTGGGGCCTGTTTTGGCGTATTCCCGGCAGGCTGCCATTAATTCCTTTAACGGATATTTTAAATTAATCGGCACCAATTGATTACGCAGCTCATCATTTGGCGCGTGCAATGACACAGCCATACTGACGTCGCAAACTTCATGAAGGCGGTTCATGGCCGGCACCACCCCGGAAGTACTGATAGTAACCCGCCTTTTGGATAAACCGTAGCTAAAATCGTCCATCATCAAATTCATGGCGGCAACCACATTATCAAAATTCAAAAGCGGTTCACCCATACCCATCATCACCACATTGGTGATTTTACGCTCCTGTCCAAGCCTCTGTTGCGCTAAAAACAACTGGCCGATAATCTCGCTAACTTTCAAATTGCGATTAAAGCCTTGCTGCGCAGTTGAGCAAAAACTGCAAGCCAGGGCGCAACCGACTTGCGATGATACACAAAGTGTAGCCCTTCTCTCTTCCGGAATATAAACTGTTTCAACGCGATTGCCGCAGCTCATTTCCACAACCCATTTACAGGTGCCGTCAGAAGCTAGATGTTCGTCAACCAACTCAGGAAGACTAATCCGGCAGCGATCCTTCAAATAGCTACGCAAGGATTTACTGAGATTTGTCATCTCATCAAAATCAGTAATACCTTCCTGATAAATCCATTTCAGTAATTGTGTGGCCCGAAACGGTTTTTCACCAATACCGACAAAAAAAGCCTGCAGGCCTTTTCTGTCGAAATCAAGCAAATTTACAGCTTCTGACTTAACGGATGCGATTGCAGAGATCATCAGCAGAGAAAAAGAATGCAATTTCTTCTTGAGCAGTTTCAGGAGCATCCGAGCCATGAACAGCGTTTTCATCTATACTTTGCGCAAAATCAGCACGTATGGTGCCGGGTGCGGCTTCTTTCGGATTAGTAGCGCCCATCAATTCACGATTTTTTAACACCGCGTTTTCACCTTCAAGAACTTGGGCGATAATAGGACCGGAAATCATGAATTTAACCAGATCATTAAAAAAAGGCCGCTCTTTATGAACTGCATAAAAACCTTCGGCTTGTTCTTGAGTCAATTGCAGCATTTTAGAAGCCACAACGCGCAAACCGTTTTTCTCAAAGCGGCTGACAATTTCACCAATCACATTTTTAGCGACAGCATCCGGTTTTATTATTGAAAAAGTACGTTCAATCGACATTTTTACTCCAGCTAGTTTTATTAAGAAATATTAAAAAGCAACTATTCAACGGCGGATGTGCTGAGCGCGAGCGAAGCGCATCAATTTAGGCCTACCCTCCACGACAGATGCGCTTCGCTAGCGCTCAGCACATCCTAATGCCTTGATTATTTCAGCCGTTCCTGCATCACGCTGAATAGTTACAAAAATTGTTAAATAGACAGTTTAGTGATAGCGCTATCTCTGCCGTATATCCAATTCACCAGCATTCTGGTGCCTGTCACCGCTGTGAACATGGAAGTTAAAATACCTAGAGAAAGCACAACAGCAAACCCCTTAACAGGACCTGTGCCAAATCCAAATAATAATAATGCCACTAGAAAAGTTGTACTGTTTGAATCAAGAATAGTCGCAAAAGCCTTTTCGTAACCAATATAAATACTGGCTTGCGGACTGTGACCATTACGCAATTCCTCTCTGATCCGTTCGTTAATCAAGACATTGGCGTCCACCGCCATCCCCAATGTCAAAACAATACCGGCCATACCCGGTAAGGTTAGGGTAGCTTGTAACATGGATAAAATCGCAGTCAGCAGCAATAGATTGAAAAATAATGCAAAATTAGCAATCAAACCGAAACCGCGATAATAAATCAACATAAAGGCAACCACCAGCAGGAATCCGACTGTGATGGAAGTGACGCCTTGATCGATATTTTCCTGTCCAAGACTTGGCCCTACCGTACGTTCCTCGACTATCTCCACCGGCGCCGCCAAGGCTCCAGCTCTGAGCAAAAGCGCTAAAGTTCTGGCTTCCTGAGGGCTATCAAGCCCGGTAGTCTGGAAACGCTTGCTAAAAGAGTCTCTGATGGTGGCGACACTAATCACTTTTTCAACTTTTTCCTTATGCTGAACTTTTTGTCCATCTTCCATTTTGGTTTCAGACTTGTATTCAATGAATACCACAGCCATAGGTTTACCAATGTTTTCTAGAGTCATTTTGCCCATTTTCTTGGCGCCAACTCCATCCAAAGTAATAAATACGGCTGCTGAGCCATCCTGGTCCAAACCGGATGAAGCATCAGTGATTTGATCACCGGTAACAATGACTGCACGTTTCAGCAATACGGGTTTACCGTTTTTGTCATAATATAAGCGGCTGCCTACCGGAACATGCCCGGCTATAGCCGACTGTACATCATGTTCCACATCAACCAGCCGATATTCCAGAGTTGCAGTGGTGCCTAACAATTCTTTGGCCCTGGCGGTATCCTGAACCCCCGGCAACTGCACGACAATACGGCTTTCTCCCTGTTGCTGAATGATTGGCTCGGCAACACCTAATTCATTAATACGGTTACGTAACGTCGTAATATTTTGCGCTAAAGCGGATTTTTTGATTTCCTGCAAATCACGGTCCGGCACAGTTGCGGTAAATTCATTTTCTCCGCTTTCGTTGATATCCAGATTACGAAAATCCTTATTTAAAATTTCAAGAGCCGCCTGTTTGGATTCCTCATTGGCCAAACTGATTTTAATACCGGTAGCTTCCTTGGATACCGATTGATAACGTATCTTTGCATCACGAAATGCTGTACGTATATCGTTAACATACCGTTCGTCAGCCTGCTTAATGGCGGTATCCATATCCACCTCAAGCAGAAAATGCACGCCGCCTCTTAAATCAAGACCCAGATACATAGGTTCGGCATGCAAAGCTTTTAACCATCCGGGAGTAGCGGAAGCCAGGTTTAACGCTACTGTGGCTTTACCTGCCATACTAGTCCGTAAAAAATCCGCGGCTCTAAGTTGTTCATCAGTATTGTTAAACCGAATCAAAATTTTTTCTTTGGAAAACTCAAAACTTTTAATATTCAAAGCCGCAGAACTGAGGCTGGCTTGCACCTCATCAGCCTGTTTTTGTTCCAGCGGGATAGCAGTAGACGAGGAAATCTGCACTGCCGGATCGTTACCGAATACATTAGGTAACGAATAAATGATGCCTATGGCTAAAAAAATAAGTATCAGGATATTTTTCCACGCAGGATAATGATTTTGCATTGTTATTCCATTAAAAACTGTGACAACCGGATGACTGACAATATTTCAAGATTGATTATATTTTAGGCTTTTTAACACTTAAGGCCTTGTAAGTGCCTTTTGGCATTAAATTAGCAATGGCATGGCGTTGCACTTGAATGAAGCTATTTTCGGAAACTTCAAGTTTAACGAAATTCTCGTCAAGATCAAAAACCTTACCCAGTATTCCACCTGTGGTAACCACTTCCGCGCCTTTGGTCAAAGCCGCAAGCATCTGTTTCTGTTCCTTGCTGCGTTTTGCCTGGGGACGTAAAAACAGAAAATAAAAAAACAGCAGTACGCCCAGCGGAAATATGATGCCTTCTAATCCGGGTTGAATACCCGGAGCCGCTTCTGCATATGCTTCTGAGATAAAAAAACTCATTGTCAACCTCTTCTTTAATTATCGTTATATTTATAGAGCTTCTGAAAAGCCGGATATTATGACACACTAAAACGTTTAACGTATCCGTCAGTATATTAATCTTGCAGATAGCCTATCATTTCACCAAGCTTTATCGGCAGACCAGCCTTAAATGTTTCATTCCATTGCGACTGATCCCCGGCAAATAAAACAATCACCGTTGACCCCATATTGAAACGCCCCATTTCCAAGCCTTTTTCCAATTTTAAAGCCGTATCATGATACGACCATGATCTAGGGGTCAAAACACTAGGCGGCGTGAC
>CAVUMJ010000313.1:0-4967 GCA_963741375.1 uncultured Pseudomonadota bacterium | reverse complement strand
TCGTCCGGGAGATTGGGCAAAAAGCACAGTCTCTCACTAAGCCGGTATTTATTTTTTTGTGTTTAGCAAGAATTCAATATCTTTGCCAATATGTTTTGGTGAAACTATTGGTGCGTAACGCTTATAAACAGTTCCGTTGCGACGAATCAGAAATTTGGTGAAATTCCACTTAATGCTGATTGTGCTTAGTAATCCGGGCGCCGCCTCTTTTATGTAGCTGAATAATGGCAGGGAATTCTTGCCGTTAACTTCGATTTTTTCAAACATAGGGAAGCTGATTCCGAATTGGCTTTGACAAAATCGGGCAATAGCCTGATTGTCCTTTGGCTCCTGATTGCCAAATTGATTGCAAGGAAAACCAAGTATACTAAAATCCTGGTTCCTGTATGAAATGTACAGCGCCTCCAAATCTTGATATTGCTGAGTAAACCCACACTCGCTGGCAGTATTTACAATTAATAAAACATGGTTTCGGAAGTCTTCCATTTTTATTAATTTGCCATCAATATTGCTAGCTTCGTATAGGTAAATATTGTCCATGGGATTATTTTAAAATGGGAGCGGAAAAAATTGGTTTTGCTTGAGGATTATTTATCTTATGCTAAACATTCCGAAGGTTTTAATAAAATTTTAATTGTATCGGAAATGCGGTCAAATGTTTGGATAGTGTATAATATGAGATCAAAGCTTTTAATGACAGCTTGCATATCTATGGGCAATGTTTCCCGGATCTGATGCAAAGTTTGTTGAAATAGCTATGTTATATTTATTGCATGGTATGCTTTTAGAGTAAATTTATGAATCTCAAATTTTACAAATATTTTATTCAGACGACGTTTTTCAGTATTTGTCTTGCTGTTTGTTTCTGTTCCAGATTGCAGGCTGCTGAATTGATTGAGCCGCAATCTATCATAGAAACTGCTTCAAATCAGTTGAAACAGCGTTTACAAGACCCTGGGTTTAGCCATGATTTTCAGAAAATTACTGAATTTGTTAACGGCGTTATTTATCCTCATGTTGATTTTGATCTGATTTCTTCACTTGTGCTTGGCAAATTGTGGAAAGAAGCCACACCCACCGAAAAAGAAAGCTTTAAAAAGGAGTTCCAAGTCTTATTGATTAGAACTTATTCTCGAGCTTTATTTGAATTGAAAGACTGGTCAGTGAGATTTTTACCAATTAATTCTGAAAATATTGATAAAAAAGTCATGGTGAAAACCGAAATTTTGCAACCTGGTTTACAGCCTATCTCTATTAATTATGCAATGTTGAATATTGATGGTTCCTGGAAAGTGTATGACTTCGTTATTGAAGGCGTCAGTTTGGTTAATCAATATCGGGCCGGTTTTAAAAACGATGCAGAACGGACAGGTTCTTTGCAGGAAGTCATCAATCAATTAACCAAGAAAAATTCTGATGCTTTGAATAATCATTCAGATAAAACCTAACCCATCTTTTAGCTGTTCCCCGGCTTAGTGTTAGCCGGGGAGTTGTGTCAAATGCAATCCAATAAAGATTCAATTTATGCCAATCCGCTAGCTGAAGTTAGCGCTTTTAAATTTGATGAAATGGTCGTCGATGTTTTTCCGGATATGATTCAGCGTTCAGTTCCGGGATATGGCGTTATCATTTCAGCAATCGGCATGTTAGCAGGACGCTTCGGTCAGGAAAATAGTGTTTGTTATGATCTTGGCTGCTCGTTAGGAGAGGCTACATTAGCTATGCAACAACACATTACCGCTAGAAATTGCCGAATTGTGGCGGTGGACAGTTCCGAGTCCATGGTGCGCAGGTTCCAGCAAAATCTGAATTCTCATTCAGAAGTCAGTGTAGAGGTCGTTTGTGGAGATATTCGCAATATGGAAATTAAACAGGCCTCGGTGGTAGTGCTTAATTTTACTTTACAATTCATTCCGATTGAAGAAAGAGGACGATTATTGAAAGGTATTTATCAAGGGCTTTTGCCGGGTGGGATACTTATTTTATCTGAAAAGCTGGCCTTCGAAGATGTTCGTCAACAATCTTTGCAAAACGAAATGCATCATTTGTTTAAGAAAGCTCAAGGTTATAGTGATTTAGAAATCAGTCAAAAACGTACTGCCTTGGAAAACGTACTGATACCGGAAACTTTCGTTATTCACCAAAAGCGTTTGCTTAAATCCGGCTTTAGCAACGTTGAGGTTTGGTTTCAATATTTTAATTTTGCTTCTATGGTGGCTTTAAAATAAAGCCATCGATTTAAATGAATCATTATTTTTCTTTATATCAGGCTCTCGAAAAATTAGGTGCACAAACATGGCTGAATCAACTGCCGGTAGATTTTGGCGAGTTGTTTGTGAATAAAAACCATGGTGATTTTCTTAAATGGCAATTAGTTGTTGAGAATCTACCGGAATTTAATTTTTCAAGCTATGACTTCATTAATGAAGTCCGATTAGGCAGTGCTGCTGATATATCAAGTTCTGACCGTGAGTTTCTCAGGGAACATTTGCAAAAGTTGCATCCTTGGCGTAAGGGGCCGTTCAGTTTGTTTGGCGTAGATATTGACGCAGAATGGCGCTCGGATTTGAAATGGAATCGGCTGAAAAATCGGATAACTTCTTTAAAGGGCAGAGCAGTCCTGGATGTTGGAAGCGGTAATGGATATTACTGTTGGCGTATGGCTGGCGCAGGTGCAAAATTAGTGGTGGGAATTGATCCAACTTTATTGAATGTGATGCAATTTCAGGCGATAAAAAAATTATATGGAGATATTGAAATATATATTTTGCCGTTGGGTATTGAAGATATTCCTGCTGAAATGAAACTGTTTGATACGGTTTTTTCTATGGGAGTTTTGTACCATCGCCGTTCTCCTATTGATCACCTTCTGGAGTTAAAAGGATGCTTAAGGCCGGGAGGGGAGTTAATTCTGGAAACTTTAGTGATTGAAGGAAATGTAGATCAGGTGTTAGTGCCGGTAAACCGCTATGCCCAAATGCGTAATGTTTGGTTTATTCCTAGTATTGAAGCATTGCAGCTCTGGATGCACCGATGCGGCTTTAAAAATATACAATTGATAGATGTGACGAAAACGGGCGTTGAAGAGCAGCGAACAACAGAATGGATGCGCTTTCAGTCTTTGCAGGATTTTTTAAATCCATTTGATCGGAGTCTTACCTGTGAAGGCTTGCCGGCTCCTGTCCGAGCAACATTTTTGGGCGTTGCCGATTAGTTTGTAGACCATTTAATGCAATGGCTTCATTTTACGGTTTATGCAAAAAACTTTAATTAACTATTGTCTTTGCCCGTTTCCCTAATCGGTTGACGAAACTTGAAATATGGCAAGAGGATTTGAGGCTGAATTTTGTGTTTCTGTAAGCGCCAAAACCAGGTCTTTTCCTAATTTTTTACTGCTTACATCCTTGTAATAAGTGAGGTGTAGTCATTGTTCAGCAAGGCTTGAACTGATAGAGTAACTATCTATCAGTTGCTAGGCATTGACATGTATCCCATTTCTATCTTACAGTTACAGATGCATCACAAGTAAGTGACAAGCCAAGCAGGTTGTAGCATTCTTCTATCAACCGGCTATTACTAAAAATTAAAAACTTTCGGAGCACATCACATGGCAAGACCATTAATTCAAATCGCGTTGGATTCTTTGGATTTTAATCAAACTGTTGGGTTGGCAGACCAAGTCGCGCCTTATGTCGACATTTTTGAAATCGGAACTCCTTGCATCAAATATAACGGTGTCAATTTGGTTAAAGAACTGAGACAACGTTACCCGGACAAATTATTATTGGTAGATCTGAAAACTATGGATGCCGGTGAATACGAAGCAGGCGCTTTCTATGCTGCCGGCGCCGACATAGTCACTGTTTTAGGCGTTTCAGGTCTGGCTACAATCGGTGGCGTTATTAAAGCTGCAAAAAAACATTCTGCTGAAGTTCAAGTTGACTTGATTAATGTTGATGACAAAGCAAGTTGTGCTAGAGAATCAGTCAAATTGGGCGCGCAAATCGTCGGTATTCATACCGGTCTGGATGCTCAGGCAGCTGGTCAAACTCCGTTTGCTGATTTGCAAGATATCGCACGTTTAGGTTTGAACGTCAGAATTTCAGTTGCAGGCGGTATTAAACAAGCCACAGTTCAACAAGTAGTTGAATCAGGCGCCAACGTTATTGTTGTCGGTGCAGCAATCTACGGTGCGCCATCACCTGCCGAAGCGGCGCGTGAAATTCGTGAACTGGTTGATGCGGCGGTGTAATCATGCATCAAAAACTTATTATTGATAAAATTTCAGGCATATTGGAAGCTACTGATGATAGTTATGATCAGTTGCTGACTTCTCTGCTCGATCAGGCAAAAAGAATTTTTATATCAGGCGCTGGCCGCTCTGGTTTAATTTGTCGTTTTTTTGCCATGCGTTTGATGCACAGTGGCTATGATGTCAGTGTTGTGGGAGAGATCGTCACACCTAGTATCAAAGCCGGTGATTTGCTGATAATTATTTCTGGCTCGGGCGAGACCGAACAGTTGGTGGCTTTCACTAAAAAAGCAAAAGAAATAGGCGCTAAAATTGTGCTTATATCAGCAAAAGACGATTCGACTATTGGTGATTTGGCTGATACGACTTTACAGATCGGTAGAGCGGAACAATATGGTAAAGTCAGAGGGATGCCTATGGGTACCGTATTCGAGTTATCCACCCTGTTCTTTTTGGAAGCAACTATTTCTCATGTGATCCATGAGAAGGGAATTCCGGAAGAAGAAATGAGATCAAGACACGCTAATCTTGAATAGTTTTTTTAAGTCTGCGTTTTCACGCGGGCTTGCTATTTGTTTGTGTGTGTACAGTGATGATTTTAGCGTAGTTTAATGACAGCATGACGATTCTTGCTGTCATTATAAAGCCTCAGCCAGAGTGAAGGCTTGAAACGTCATGCATCGCCTTTAAATAACAAATAAAAGGAGACTAACAT
>CAVUMJ010000312.1:0-5156 GCA_963741375.1 uncultured Pseudomonadota bacterium | reverse complement strand
GGCTACTTGACCGCGGCTTTGCGTATGCGGTTAAAGGCGGCGATGTCTATTTTGATGTGCGAGCAAACACCAACTGAACGAGTAAAGGTTACATAACTAATTGCCTACCTAAGCCTGCAGGCATTAAAGCATTGCTGGATCAATATGTCATTGGCCAGGATTTGTCCAAGGAGATTTTATCCGTAGCGGTATATAACCATTACAAACGCTTGAAACAGGAAAGCAATAAAACCGGAAATCTGGGTAATGGTGAGCAAAGCATCGAAATAGGAAAATCCAATGTTTTATTGATTGGGCCCTCCGGAACCGGAAAAACCCTGCTCGCCAGTACATTGGCCAAGATTGTGGGGGTGCCGTTTGCGGTTGCCGATGCCACTACATTGACTCAAGCAGGATATGTTGGTGATGATGTTGAAAACATTCTGGTGCGTTTGCTGGATGTCGCCGATGGCCAGATCAATAAAGCCGAATGGGGTATTGTTTATATTGATGAAATCGACAAAATTGCCCGTAGCCCGGAATTATCAATCGGTACTCGCGATGTTTCAGGAGAAGGCGTGCAGCAGGCTTTGCTAAGACTGGTTGAGGGTTCTCAGGTCAAAGTGTCGGTAAAAGGACGCCGCAAGGATCATAGCGGTAGCGATACGGCAATGATAGATACCCGGAATATCCTGTTTATTGCCGGTGGCGCATTCCCTGGCTTGGAAAAGCATGTGGAAAAGCGCATAAAACCGCAGAAAACCGAAATTGGCTTTCATGCTGAGGTCAGCAATCCGGATGATAAGCCGGCATTGGAAGTATTGCTGAACGCCATCCAGCCGGATGATTTAAAACGCTTTGGCTTAATACCGGAATTTATAGGCCGTTTCCCGGTTTTGGCGCCGCTGGAGCCTTTAGATGTCGATGCTTTGATCCAAGTTCTCACTGAGCCTAAAAATGCCTTGATTAAACAATATCAGCAATTGTTTGCCTTTGATGACGTTGAGTTGGAGTTTACTCAGGAGGCGCTGGTAGAAATAGCTGAAAAAGCCATTACCCGTAATACCGGCGCCCGCGGTCTGCGAGGTATTATGGAGGGCGTGTTGCGCCGGGCTATGTTTGAAGTGCCTTCCCTGGAAAATGCGGCGCGTTGCATAGTCACGGCCGAACTCATTCGTGGCGAGGCGGAATTGGAAATAGTGATGCAGGATACAGAAGCGAACCAAGAAACACTGGAGACCATTGAGTCTCTGGAAGCTCAGGCTTTGCAGATGTCAGGCGGCAATTAGCCATTAAAGCCAGTCAGTTAACGAAAACTTTGGAATACTAACCTGGATAACAACATGAGCAGTTCAACAAAAGACAAAATTCTCAAACAACTTGCCGAAAACCCCGTCATTCTTTATATGAAAGGCGTGCCAACCGCTCCGGAATGCGGATTTTCAGCCAAAGCCGTTACAATACTGAATGCCAGCAATATCCCATACACTTATGTGGATGTATTAAGAGCGCCTTTTATTCGGGAAAAACTGCCGTCTATTTCCAAGTGGCCTACTTTTCCGCAATTATTTGTGAATGGTGAGTTAGTCGGCGGTTGCGACATCATTGAGGCTATGAATAAAGATGGTGTTTTGGAGCCTTTGTTGAAGTCAGCTGTCAAACCGGTCGGTGAGGAAACTGCCGGTCAGGTTATCACGCATTCCGAAGTTGAGGCGCTAATCGGCAATATTTATCCTGATGCCAAAATATTTATTGCCGGGGAAGGCTGCAATCTGGAAATTACCGTGGTGAGCGATCAATTTGATGGTCTGAGCATGATTAAACAGCATCAAGGCGTCATGGACACTTTATCAGAACCTTTAGCCAGCGGTCGTCTACATGCTGTGACCTTAAAAACCCATACTTCGCCGCAATGGCAGGCATTGAAAGCAGCCAGCAGCGCAGGTTTATTGCAAATTCAGAATTAATTTTTTTTATCCGGAGAAACAAGTATGGCAAAAGTGGGCATTTTTTTTGGAACCGATACCGGGAACACCCGTAAGGTAGCAAAAGCCATTCATAAACAGTTGGGCGATGCCATTGCCGACAAACCAGTCAATATCCAAAAGGCTAGTGTCGATGATTTATTAGCCTATGATATCTTGCTGTTGGGCTCACCAACTTACGGTGATGGCGAATTACCCGGTCAAACCAGCGGTAACGACAACGAAAGCTGGGAAGAGTTTTTACCAACTCTAAGCGGGACGGATTTTTCCGGCAAAACCATTGCGCTGTTTGGCTTGGGAGATCAGGTTGGTTATGGCGATAATTTTGTGGATGCCTTGGGGTTTCTGTTTGATGCCTTTAGCGATGTTGGCGCTAAGTTCATTGGTTTCACCAGCACCCAGGGCTATGAGTTCAAACGTTCCAAAGCTGTATTAGGCGATCAGTTTGTCGGCTTGGTGCTGGATGAGGATAATCAAAAAGAGTTGAGCGATGATAGGCTAAAAGACTGGCTGGATTCGCTCGCTCCCAGCTTGCAGTAAGCACTTAGCGTATTCGTATGGTAGAAGAACAGGCGGAAGTCGTTCGGGTCGAGAATGGTCAGGTCTGGATTAAAAGCCTGCAAGCCGGCGCTTGCGGTGGCTGCATGCAAAAGTCTGCATGCGGCGCCGCAGCCTTATCCAAATTGTTGCCTAAACGGGAGTTTGCTGTCGATTGTCAACTGGATTTGCAGGTTGGCGATCATGTTCTGGTGGCAATTGACGATGCTCACCTGCTTTCTACTTCATTATTGATGTATATTTTGCCGGTGTTGGCTATGCTAGGCATAGTTAGCTTGGCTAGTTTTGTTCTGCCGGCGGCAATTGCAGATATCTGGCTGCCGGTGATAGCGTTGATTGCCGTTTTGTTAAGTTTTTTTCTGATACACAAATTTCAGGGCATTTTTCTTCTGCATTTCTGCTTCAGTCCGCAGATTGTCGGCACGGCGCCATCCTCAACGTCAAATAAAAGCTGTTGAGTTAAGTCGTCCAATTGTCAATTGTTCTTCTTTTAGCTTACACCTAGCCATCTTATCCGCTAGGTGTATAAGCCGCCCACTAATTAAGCTTAAGCCGCAACTTGCGTGGATTTTTGCACGGAGTCTAAAAATTCCAGGCAATCACAGTCAATTAATTGGAATCCCATGCGTTCGCTGAAACGTTTTTCCTTGTCGGTAGGGTTTTTCCTAAAAAACCAGCCTTTGTGCTCATTGGCGTCATAAACAATATCGCTCATGACCATCCGTTCAGAGTCACGATTTAGTGGTAAACCCAGCAGCAGGTATTTCTTGCCTTTGCGATATTCTTTCAGAAAATCAGGGATGGCAAAACCGCCCATCAACTCGGTGATGTAGTCAACGTAATCGGCATCGGAAGCCACATAATTTGATTCCGGTACCGGTGTGCCCATAGGTTTGAATAAAATGGGCAGCTTTTTATCCACTTGTTCCTGAGTGATTTCAAAATAATTACTGCCGTCATAGTGGTAAATTTTAAAGCGGTAGGGGGCCGCAACAATCCTGGCGATTCCTACAATTAAGGTATGCTCTTCATCGGCATAGCTGTCTTGCAATTGAGTGTCTCTATTTATATCAATGATGTAATTGGGCCGCCATTCAGCAAGCCATTCATGCACCGAAGAACGGCTCCATTTACTTTCCCGGTAGGTTTTATCGAGAAATTGTATTAAAAAATTACGGCCGCGTTTCAATTCCTGGTTCATTGCGGCTCTTGGAAACTCGTACATCAGTTTGGGAGCCATAGGTTTGCCGCCGTTCATTGCCAGGATCAGGCTTTCGCTATCGGCAGGTATTGGTTGACCATTAAGTTTGCTAACTGAATCATGCAAAACACCCGGTCCCAAATAAGGTATAACTTGGTTATCGTAAAGTCCGCTTAAAATTTCGGAAAATACACTATTAGACATTTTGAGCCCCATGTAGTTAAAAAATCTGTTGACAGGACTGATGCAAAATTTAATCCAGTTTGTAGTTTATAGGCTGTTAATTCCTTAAGACAATGAAATATAATGAATTTTATGTCGGGATTGGGTGGTGGTATATGGTTGTTATTCCTTTAAAATTGTATGGAATCCTACACGCCGACATGACAAAATGACAACCTGGTAACGAGTTTGAATTTTGATTCTCATTAAGTAAAATCACCTAGGAAAAAATAATCTGTGACAAACAGTGTTTTATCATGGTATTTGCATTGACAGAAGGACTAGTTCTGATTTAGAGTTGCCAAAGTTTATCTTATTATCTACCGACAATGACATAATCCTTTAATTGAAAAATAGGGGGCAAGGGTGTTGGTGGGTGGTCCCTATAACTATAACTGTAACAATCGGAGCTCATTACATGGCAAGACCATTAATTCAAATTGCGTTGGATTCTTTGGATTTTAATCAAACTGTTGGGTTGGCAGACCAAGTCGCGCCTTATGTCGACATTTTTGAAATCGGAACTCCTTGCATCAAATACAACGGTGTCAATCTGGTTAAAGAATTGAGACAACGTTACCCGGACAAATTATTATTGGTAGATCTGAAAACTATGGATGCCGGTGAATACGAAGCAGGCGCTTTCTATGCCGCAGGCGCCGACATCGTCACTGTATTGGGCGTTTCCGGTCTGGCAACTATCGGTGGCGTGATCAAAGCAGCTAAAAAACATGCTGCTGAAGTTCAAGTTGACTTGATTAACGTTGGCGACAAAGCTTCTATTGCAAAAGAATCAGTTAAACTGGGCGCGCAAATCGTCGGTATTCATACTGGTCTGGACGCTCAAGCAGCTGGTCAAACTCCGTTTGCTGATTTGCAAGATATCGCACGTTTAGGTTTGAACGTCAGAATTTCAGTTGCTGGCGGTATTAAACAAGCCACAGTTCAACAAGTAGTTGAATCAGGCGCCAACGTTATTGTTGTCGGTGCAGCAATCTACGGTGCGCCATCACCTGCTGAAGCAGCACGTGAAATTCGTGAACTGGTTGATGCGGCAGCTGCATAATCTGCATTGATCAAAAACGAGTTTAACAAACTTTAAGGGACGAGTGGTTATGCCACTCGTCCTTTTGTCTGTTTAAAACCCAAGAATTTATAAAGGGAAAGGTCATGCCTTACCTAGCAAACCCAATTTTAGGAGATTAACATAT
>CAVUMJ010000311.1:0-8213 GCA_963741375.1 uncultured Pseudomonadota bacterium | reverse complement strand
ATTCTCTTTCGGCTTCTAACCAATCATGCAGCTCATAGCCTGGTTCAAAGCCACGGCTTTCGGATTTATAGTATGCAATTTCGGCAATGCTGGGTTGATTATTCAGTACATCAGTGGTAATGCCGTATTTGCTGGTGTTTGTGTTTTGTTGAATTTCGGTCATGGCTGGCCTCGTTAATAGAGTTTTATTATCCTAGAAACCGCAGTTGGACACACCCGAGGGTGTGTCCAACTGCGGTTTCTAGGATTATTGATTAATGTATAATTTTTCATGCAAAAATAAAGTATTTTGCAATAGGGTAGCGGCTTGATTTGTTAGCTAAGCGGCAGTTAAATTTTGCCGGCAATCAAGCATAAACCATTAAAATTGTAATGAAAATAACATCTTAAAGCACATTAAGAGATATTATTCATTAAAAAATATGCGGATCAAGTAAGTGCAAATACTTACTTGACTGCCGGCATGAATTATTCCTGTAAGACACTCATCGGAATAAAAGTGGCGCACAACATGAACCGCACCTTTAATGATGCGGCTTTGTTTTAAAAATTAAGCCAAACGGCATTAGACTTTAGAATCAAAGAATCTGAACGCATTCCGTCCTGATGCTTTAACTTGGTACATTGCCGCATCCGCCCGTCTGATGATGGCGTCCATATCTTTTTCGTCGTCACGAAACAGGGTTACGCCGATGCTGGGAGTACTATGGTAAAAATGATTTTTTAAGTGATACTGTTGATTCAGGCAGGAAAGAATTTTATCGCCAACCAACGAGACTAAATCTATACTTTCTTCGGATGTTTCAGCCAATTCATTCAACATAACCACAAATTCATCGCCGCCTAGACGGGCAACGGTGTCCTCTTCGCGGACACATGACTTTAGCCGCCGGGCGACTTGTATCAGCAACATATCACCCAATTCGTGACCAAGCGTGTCGTTAAGGTGTTTGAAATTATCCATGTCGATAAATAAAAATGCGCCATACCGTCTGTTCCGGCGCGCTGAAGCCATGGCTTGCCTTAATCGATCATACAATAACCGCCGGTTGGGAAGTTGCGTCAGAGGATCGAGGAAAGCCTGATTGCGTATGAATTCCTCTGACTTGATTCGTTCAGCTTCCAGAGCTTTTATGCCGGTAAGATCGCGGATAAACATGAATAAATCATGGAGATTGGAAGAGCCGCTGACAGAAACTTCAATAGGCCAAAGGCTGCCGTCTTTGCGTTTATGTAAGGTTTCAAAGCGGGCATGGCCAAGCTGAATAATTCTGCTAAAGTATTTGGCCGATTCAACCGATTTTTCGGCAGCCTCCAGATCGGTAGTCGACAAGCACAGCAGTTCATCCTGACTATAGCCGGACATGCGGCAATAGGCATGGTTAACCCCGATCACTTTACCTTGCTGATTTATCAGCAAAAAGCCGTCTTGCGAAGTTTCAACAACGGCGCGATAGCGTTGCTCACGTTCAGCCAGTTCTTGTTGCTGCTGCTTAAAATTGGTAATATCGTGGCAAATGCCTATGGAATGAATGATAACGCCTGATAGGTCACGGCAGTGCTGGCATTTTTCCTGCACAATTCGCAACTCTCCGGTATCTTTTCTGATAATGCGGTGTTCTATTTCGAAGCTATTTTGGTTTTCCAGCAGTGATTGTTGATAAGTTTCATCCACTACGGCACGGTCTGCCGGATGGACACAATCAAGAAATTGTTGGTAATTAATATCGGTAGTCTGAGGATTGATGCCGAATATCCGGTAAACCTCGGCTGACCAGGTTAACTGATTGCCTTGCGGATCAAGTATCCAACTGCCCAAATGAGCAATTTCTTCTGCCTGTTCAAGTAATTGACGGCTTTCCAGCAGGGCTTTTTCCGCAAGTTTACGCTCGGTAACATCGGCACGAATTGCAATATAGCGGGAAGGTTTGCCATTGCTTTCCAGATAGGGAACAATTGTAGTGGAAACCCAATATAGACTGCCATCTTTTGCCCGATTGCAGATATCGCCTTTCCAGACCTTGCCGCGAACGATGCTGTGATACATTTCAGTAAAAAAACTTTTTGGATGAATGCCGGAATTGAGCATTCTATGGTTTTGTCCCAGCAACTCATTTCTGGAATATTGGCTGATTGAGCAGAATTGGTCATTTACATAAATGATCGCGCCACGCACATCGGTAATGGCTACAATGGCATGTTGATCCAGCGCAAATTGCTGGTAAGTCAATTCGATTTCATGCCGCTTACTTTCAGCAAGCGATACTTGCAGCTGCTCTTGAGTTTTGTGGTAGTTGAGGAAATAGTTGTGCATCATGCCAATTGATAAACTGACAATTAAGCCATCAATACAAAAAATCAGCACCGATATCATGGTTTGAGCCTGAAACTCAAAACTGAATGAAAGATAGGGCGAGAAGAAGAAATAGCTGGCCAGTAAGGCACTGGCTACGGTAGCCATTAGCGCCGGTCCAATTCTAAAAAACACGGCGGCTAGCGCTACAGCAGGAAAGAAAGTAATGAATTGCAAGCCGGCATCAATCGGCGCTATGACTAAACGGGCAAATAATGCAACCAGAATCAGTACTATAGTCAACGAATAACGTAATAATCCTCTGTTCTTAATCAAGAATTGCCTAGTATAAAAATCTGACAGACGGTTGAATATTTCATCCAGGTCAATTGAGTGGTGTGGCTGTTTTTGGCTTAGTTTTGCACTTAAAGACGCTTGATTTAGTCTTAGCATTGAGAGAATCCGTTAATCAATCAAACTGATGCATGGAAAGCCGTCCATGCTAATCCAGACCGGTTAAGGCGATCAGGATCACGCCATGATTATCCGGCAGTCTGTGTAGCTGTCTGGCGACTTCATAATTGTTAAGATCGGGGATGCCAATATCTAACAAAAAAACTTGCGAGTTCAGCGTTTGCGGAAATTCGTTGGCCTTTACGCCGTAAAAGGCAATTTCAACTTCACGCCCTTCCATTTGCAATAACATCATCAGGCTTTCTGCGGCGTCGGCATAGCCATCCATTACCAAAATGCGTATTTTCGGCATGGCTACCGTAGATGGGCTCAACAAATTTTCAGGGTTGGGTTCAAATGCCATGATTAAATGTTTACCGGTAAATTGTGATAAAAAAGCCTAAGCTAGCCAAGCGTCCGATTTTGATGGAAATTTATTAACTTCGGGATAAATTGTCCTTGATTTGTTTGTGGAGATAAATCCGTACGTCTACTTACTTTTGCCGTAAGCTTTAATGTTCGAAATTTTATAGCGGCGAGAAAGGACTCAATTAACTTTAGCCGGGAATTTCGTCGCTAAGGGCCGGCGCATTAGGCTAAAACTTATGCGTGCTACGACGAATATTTAGCCGGGACAAGCTTTGTTGTTTGTTGGATGTCAAGCGGTCTTGCAGGTTGTGTATGATGCTCTTAAGCGGTTATCCACATGGGTGTGGAGTGTGGATATTGCAGGAGCAAATATCTGTTATCCACATGGATGTGGTGTATGCGGATATTGCAGGAGCAAATATCTGTCAACTACGGTTTCCAGGAAATGTTCACCATGGGTAAACAAAAAAACTCCTAAGGGCATTAGCGCCAAGATTTATTGCCGTGACGTTTGCCCAATGCTAAATAGACCATTATTATAGCCAAAATAATCCAGGTGATAGTAGCCAATGGAAAAGCAGAAATTGATAAACCTTGAAAACCTTGGAATATCAAACTTAAGCTGGATATTTTAAATGGTTCAATGATTGTGGTGGATAAGCCATCGGTCGTGATTGCCATTAATAATACAACTGCGGTTTTTTTTAAATTTAATTTCATTCCGGCATCTCCTTGAAATTACCCATTTCCTAATTATTTGAAATAGGATAATAAATACAAGTGACGAATAACTTAATATTTAAAGTTATTTAATTGAACTACATCCCGCTAATGCGAGTACTTGTTTTATAGTAAGTACCTAGGAAAACTTTGTTTACGAACTTGTTTACAGTCAGCTAAAGCTTGGGTATTGGCATCAATAAAACCCTGCAATATTTTATTGCAAATAAAATATGCAAAATTCTTTGAAGCTGGTTTATCGAAGTTTGATTCATAATCTCACGGTAAAATTGATAGATCAATAAGTGTTCATACGTATTGATCTAGGCAATAAGACTGGAGTCTAGTTTTATACCTTAATAATTATCACTTTGCTGTTGGTGTTTGAATATCATCTGACTTATACTGAAGATCACACCATCCGGCTAGCCCGTCTTTTTGTCGGGTATTATGGACTGTAAAATTAGCACATTAAACTTAGAGATATTCAATCAGTTTTGCTTTAAACAAAACCATATTGTCTTGATTTTAATAAAGTTAGTGAGGTGCAAGATTTAGTGTTTTGGGGATAAGTTCAATGAAACATGATTTCGATAATACGCTAGTTTACTTGATCGATGATGAGTTGGATGTGCTTGATTCCATGATTACTTTGATCGAGTCAAAAGGACTTGCCGTTAAAAGTTTTAATTGCGCCCAGGATTTTTTGAATGGTTATCTGCCTGAGATTCCAGGTTGTTTAGTTCTTGATTTGAAAATGCCTTTGATGAACGGTCTGGAACTGCAGGAAGAATTAATGATAAGAGATATTGATATTCCGATCATTTTCATCAGTGGCGACGCCAATGTTCCTGATACTGTCAAAGCATTTAGAAGCGGCGCTTTTGATTTTCTGATTAAACCTTTTACAGCTAATGTCTTGTTTGAACGGATTGATCAGGCGATAAAAAATGATATTAACGCCAGAATTGATAATATTGAAAAACGCAAAGTTCAGCTGAACTACGATGCTTTAACCGCTAGAGAAAAGCAAGTGCTGCAATTGATTGTCAGCAATCACTCGAATAAAGAGGCGGCGAAGCAATTAAAAATCAGTCATCGTACTGTAGAAATCCACAGAGCCCGTATTATGGAAAAAATGCAGGCTGAAAATCTTATTGGACTGGTCGCCATGGCCATCAACAACAAGCTGGTAGAATGATGAACTTTAACTTGACCATGACTTTTTCAAGATGAGCTTGTTCAACTGCGGTTTCTCGGACAGGGCCATAGGGCGTATTAGCGAAGCGTAATACGCCGGATGATCGAAGGCCAACATGCGGCGCAATACGGCTAACGCCTATTGCGCCCTATGCCCGATCCTATTCTCGGACAGCCTCCTAGGTTGAAGCATAAAAGTTAGGTTTTTCGAGAATATCATTTGTTGAAACCAATTTACTCTTCAGCAGGCTCAAAGCGGACGGAATGCGCAAAATGCTTAACTGTTGTTTTTTTGATCACAGGAGTAGCAGCAATGAATATATTGACACGCAACGAGTTGAAAGAAATGTTGGATAGCCAGGAAGATTTTCTATTGATTAACGTGCTATCGGAAGAATCTTTCTTTAAAGCTCATATTCCAGGTTCTAGTAACATCCCGATATCCGGCTCCGGGTTTTTGCAAAAGGTCGTGGATAAAACCGGGACGCAAAATAAAAACTACCGTATCGTAACGTACTGTGGCGGTTTTCATTGTAGCGCCTCTAAAGATGCGGCGTATAAGCTGATGGAAGCAGGCTATAAAAATGTATCTGCTTTCGAGGGCGGCATGGAAGATTGGTCCGCTGCCGGCTACCCGATCGTTAGCGAAACCTCAAAAACCGGTGAAGAGCGATGCGCCGGTTGATTGTTTGCATCTAAAATTCGTAATCAAGAATAAAATGAGATGAATCAGGCGAGCGGCATTAACTAGGCTTTTGCAACTTTTCAGTCAGCAGCCAGGGATTGCCGCCTATGGCGGCAATATTGTCCGTTACAGTCTGTTCTGTAGTAAATCGCTGTAGATAGTTTGGGCCGCCGGCTTTGGGGCCGGTGCCTGAAAGCCCTTGACCGCCGAAGGGCTGTACTCCCACTACCGCGCCTATCATATTCCTGTTAATGTAAATATTTCCGACCCGGCTATGTTGCTGAATGTAGCTAATAGTGCTCTGAATACGGCTGTGTATACCCAGCGTTAATCCATAACCGCTGGCATTGATATCTGTAACCACTTGTTCCAGATTATCGCAAGCATAACGCACTACATGCAGAATTGGCCCAAATACTTCCTTCTCCAGCAATGACAAGCCAGGTATTTCCAGCAGGGTAGGCGGCAAGAAAAAACCGTTTGGCAGTCCGTCATTTAAAGGTGTTTGATACAACAGTTTGCCGCTGGTTTTGATGGCTTGAATATGCTGGTTGAGTGCGGTGATTGCCGGCCGATCTATGATAGGGCCTATGTCTGTAGTAATGTCGGTGGGTGGCCCCAGCCGTAACAGCTGCATGGCTCCAATCAAGCGGGCAATCACTTTATCCGCGGTTTCTTCCGGCAGGTATAGCACCCGTAACGAAGAACAACGTTGTCCGGCGCTATTAAAGGCGGATTGAACCACGTCAGCCACCAATTGTTCTTCATGAGCCGAGGTGTCTGCAATCAACACGTTTTGACCGCCGGTTTCGGCTATCAGCGGAATGATGCAAGCCTGGCGATTGCCGAGTTGCCGGTTGATGATATGCGCCGTGGCGCTGGAGCCGGTAAAGACCACCCCGGCAATGCGCTCGTCGCAAAACAGCTGATTGCCGATAGCGGCGCCATCGCCTGGTAAAAAATGCAATACGTTTTTTGGTATCCCGGCTTGATGCATTAGACGAATACAAAGCATTGCCGTCAACGATGTTTGTTGAGCCGGTTTACTGATCACGGTATTGCCTGTCACCAATGCAGCGGTAATTTGACCAATGAAAATTGCAATTGGAAAATTCCAGGGACTGATACACACAAATGTTCCCCGGCCATACTGGAATAAGCGGTTATCTTCGCCTACCGGCCCCGGCAATGTCCGCGGCAGGGCAAATTGCTCAACGGCCAGCGCCGCATAGTATCGGCAAAGGTCGACCGCTTCACGCACCTCCGCCAATGCGTCATTCAGGGTTTTACCGCCTTCTCTGATGGCTAAGGTAACCAGTTCCTGTCTGTGCTGTTCCAGTAAATCCGAGGTGCGCAACAGATAGCCGGCCCGGGTTTCGGCGGCGCATAAACGCCAATCATTAAAAGCCAGAGATGCTTCAGCCATAGCTTGTTCTACATGGTTAGCAGAACTGAATACCACGTTTCCAAGCAGATGGTTTTGATCGAAAGGGCTGTAGACTGGTTGTGCTTCGCCAAGTCCTGGTAATCCGGCGACGAGTGGATAGGCTTGCCATAGGCGGTTTATCTGATCGTCCAAGATTTGTTGCCATTGCTGCAGCAATTCCAGATCGCATAAATTCAATCCCTGCGAGTTTTTGCGTTGTTTGCCGAATATATCCGGCGGCGCCACAATTAGGCTTTCAGTGGTTTGAAGCTCTGCCTGCGGGTCGCGAGTCAATTGTGCTAAGCTAATTTCCGGATTTTCAATTTGGTTGATAAAGGAAGTATTAGCGCCATTTTCCAATAGCCGCCTAACTAAATAGGGTAACAATTCCCGGTAGCCGCCTACCGGAGCATAGATGCGGCAGCAATAAACCTGTTTGCCTTGCGATAACAGCTCATCGTAAATGGCGGCGCCCATGCCATGCAGGCGTTGAAATTCAAAGCCGGGATGCTCAGCCCCGAAACTACGGATTGCCGCAACGCTGTGGGCATTATGGGTGGCGAATTGCGGATACAAGGCCTGTGGGTAAGAAAGTATCCGCCGGGCGCAAGCCAGATAGGAGATATCCGTAGCAGCTTTGCTGGTAAATACCGGGTAGTCCTCCCAGCCGTTTTCCTGGCAGCGTTTGATTTCAGTGTCCCAATAAGCGCCTTTCACCAATCGTATGGGAATGATGCGCTGCTGGGTTTCCGCTAATGCCGCCAGCCAGTCGATGACATAAATTGCCCGCTTTTGGTAAGCCTGTACGGCTAAACCTAGTCCATGCCAAGCCGCTAAGGCCGGATGAGCAGACACCAAGGCGTATAGATTTAGCGACATTTGCAGGCGCTCCGCCTCTTCGGCATCAATGGTCAGCGAAATATTGGCAGCCCTGGCGAGTTTTGCTAAAGCCAGTAATTTTGTGCTTAGTTGCGGGATGGCGTAACGAGACTGCAAGGGTTCATAACGCGGCCAAAGCGCCGATAATTTAATTGAAATGCCCGGATTGGCGAATAAATCTTCATGAT
>CAVUMJ010000310.1:0-11351 GCA_963741375.1 uncultured Pseudomonadota bacterium | reverse complement strand
CTTTCCCCCTGACTTGCTCGACTCATCGTATTGCTTGTGTGGGGTGTACGGCGATGCGGAAGTAGTCGGGCTTGCCCACCGGCTTCGCAAATTATTATAGGCCCGGGGGAAAATACCTCGGGCGCCGCCGCATCATCGGCGGAAATGCTCCACCTTTTGGGGTACGTGCGCCCGACCCAACTTGCTCGGTGCGAAGGTGAAATTATTAAGGTTACTTCCCTCGCCCCTTTGGGGGAGAGGGTGGCCCGCAACCGGCGTTTTCATCAGCCGGGGCGGGACGGGTGAGGGGGTCGGAACTCTGAGGACTACTGAAAACATTGGCGAGTGATTTTGCCCGGGCCAACGTGCTCTGCGCGACGGTCAATTTCAATCTACGTCCCTCGCCCCCTTCGCCATGCACAAGGATTTTTCCCCTACGATGCCTGGGTGGCGTCCGCGCAGCCAAGAGTACAAGGTCGAAACTTTGTTCACGGGAAATTAGCTTCTGTAAATCTGGAAGGCTATCGGCAACCCACTCGATCAGCGGTGATGGGTGAATAGCCTTCGCAGAATCTCGAAGGCGGTCCGTTGGCTCAACAGCGAATACCCGATGACCAGCCGCCGCGAACCAAGCAGCATCGGCTCCTGTGCCAGCGCCGATGTCCAAAACATCGCTTGCCATTTCGGGCATCAGGTGGAGGACAGACTCATACTTTTCGGCAAACAAAACGCTCTCGTATCGCTCTATCAGCGAATCGGCATCCTCGGCGTATCCTTCGGTTCCTGCAATGACCATTGGCCCTACAGGATTTGAAGAGTGGAATATAGTGTCCAAGTTATTGCTGGTTAGGTATTTTAGTACCCAATTGTTTTACAACAAGCATCCATCGACTAAAACCAGTTTACTTGTGGTAGTTTTATGCCTTAATGAAAAAAGTGTTTGCGCGTCTGGATCTTGAAGGAACTCATTAGCATTTTTTCTCGATGGAAACTCAATTACGACTACCCTTTCAGGTTTCCAGTCACCCTCCATGACAGAAGGTTTTTCACCTTGAACAATGTATCTTCCTGAATGTTTTCTAATAAACTCCGGGATTTTCATTATATATTCATGAAATTTATCAAAATCATGAATAGTTAAATCTAAAATTAGATATGCATTCACTATTGAAACTCAAAAAATTCATTGCAAAATACCTAGGTGCGAAATTGCATCCAAGCCACTCTAAAACCCTATTGTTATAAATTTAATAGACCATAGCATGATCTATCAGCAAACGATTATCTTGTTCGACAAACACCGCTTCGGCAACATACTCATCTGTTGAATTAGAGCAATATTGTTTCCAAACCACAGCTATCGAATACTTTCGTCTAAATAGGGCGACAAACTCTCGTTTACCAAATAATCCCCATCTTGATTGGTAGTCATTGCACATGTACTCAAGACTTTCAGGAGTAACAATCGCCTTCATCCTATCCGTAAAATCGCGAGAATGCTTCGCATGATTAATCTCAGTTGAGCCTTCCATCATATTATCCATGATTGGGGTTATAGCATTGATAATTTCTTCGTCTGATTTTGCTTGAAGATTCATGCTTATTTCCTTATGGTACTAAATTTGTATTAAAGATACATCGTTCCTGAAACTAGACTATGTGACTTGTCATCGGCGTAAATAAACTGAATGCGTGTATGCAATAGATGCCTGGATATTCTCTGACGATACCAGTCTATAAATAGCCTCATCCAGCAGTGGAAAAAAGGCATCACCATCAAAAGCCTGATGCACCTCTGTGAGATAAATGCTTTGAGCGAATGGTAAAGCAAGGGTGTAAATTTCTGCTCCTCCTGCAATACAAAGCTCATTTCCTAATTCAGCCGCAATAGCAATTGCTTGTTCAAGATTATTAGCGATAGTACAGCCAACGGCCTGGTAGTTTTCTTGTCGCGTAATCACAATGGTGTGCCTGTTAGGTAAAGGCTTGCCTATCGATTCAAAAGTTTTCCTGCCCATCGCCAAGATTTTTCCTTCGGTAAGCTTTCGAAAGATCTTCTGTTCTCCTGGGATTTTCCATGGAATATCGGGGCCATTTCCGATAACTCGATTTCTACCCATCGCAGCGACTAAAGAAATATGTACAGAATGCTGGCTCATACGTTGCATGTAATATCAAATTAGAAAATCAAGCTTCGCCTGTTTTGTTGAGCAGTTTGTACACTGTTGACCGACCAATACCGATTTGCTTTGCAATTGCCGTAGCCCCTATACCACTTTTATGTAATTCCAGTATCTTTTTCGTATCAATGCTGGGTCTACGACCAAATTTCACGCCTTTAGCTTTTGCCTCAATGCGACCTTCATTGGTGCGTTCAAGAATTCGTTGCCTTTCCGCCTGGGCAACCGCTGATAAAATGGTAACAACCATTTTGCCCATCGTACCTTCGGTGCTAATGCCATCATCCAGAAATCGGATGGAAACACCCATTTCATCGAACTCTTTGATCAACGAGATCATGTCTGCCGTGTCACGGCCTAGGCGATCTAGCTTTTTGACTAAAATCACATCACTTTCTTCGACCTTGACTCGCAACTGCCCTAGTCCATCCCGATGGATATGACTGCCAGAGACTTTATCGGTAAATATCCTGGTTGGTTTGACCCCGGCTTCTTTAAGAGCCTTGACCTGAATTTCGAGGGATTGTTGGCTCGTGGAAACACGGGCATAACCAAACAGTCTCATTGCTAGAATTGTCTCCTAAATCGATTAATAGACGAATTGTCTATTAAGCATTGCCTCATAGAAAAAGGTAACCCAAAGGTCAGATTCGATGCCTCACATTGAGAGCATGCAAAACCGGGGGAGGCAGATTGACCCGATGTTATCATAGAATTTCTGTGATCACAGGAAATAGGCATTGTCTGAACTCAAACCAATTCATGTTTATCAGCTTAAGGTGTGGATATTAGGGATTAGTCCCATGGTTTGGCGGCGTTTGCTCATCCGTAGTGATAGCACGATTGCCGATCTCCACTACACCCTTCAAATTGCGATTGGCTGGAGTGATGTTCATCTTAATCGGTTCCATATTCATGGTCAGGACTTTGGCGTTTACCATGATGGCGGGATAAGTTTCGCCGACAACCCAGAGAATGTGCTGCTTTCCGCTTTTGGTTTTCGGACACGCGAGCGGTTTCTCTACGAATACGATTTTGGCGATGAATGGCTGCATGAGATTCGTATTGAAAAGCGTCTGCCGCTCGATCCCCAGAAAACCTACCCTATTTGCATTGATGGCAAACATGCCGCGCCGCCGGAAGACTTCGGCGGCGCGCAGGCTTATATGCAGATGCGACAAGAATTAAAATACCGGTCTGTGTTTGGCGACAACCGGATCGATGACGACTTTGATGATGAGAACGATCCGGAGTTCGAAAGGTCTGAAATGGATCAGCCGTTTGATCCGGATAAATTTTCCCGTCGTGAAGTCAATGCGCGCTTACGGCAATACACGAAGGGCGACCGCGATTGGCTATTCTCATATTGAAAGGAGAGTTCCATGAAATTTAAAATCCAATTGGTCACCCAGACTGAAACGGGTGAGGATATTCAGGAGCTGGTCTGCCTGGAGCGCGAAACAGAAGGGTTGGAAGAGATTGGTATCAACTTGACTGAAGCTAAGGCGCTACTGGCTGGCCTGCAAAAACAGGTTGTTGAGCAGCAGATTGCGGCTTACCTGGCAGATCGGAATCAATGCCCTCACTGTGCTCTGGCGTTTCGGCATAAAGACCAGCATCCTGTGGTATTCCGGACACTGTTTGGGAACTTGGAGTTTCCCAGCCCTCGGTGGTTCCGGTGTAATTGCCAGTCGCACGAGACCCGCACCTTCAGCCCTCTTGCCGAATTGCTCACGGAGCACTGCTCACCGGAACGGCTGTATTTGGAGACGAAATGGGCGTCATTGGTCTCTTTTGATCTTGCAGCACAACTGTTCGAAGAATTATTGCCCCTCGAAACCCATATTCACGCCACCAGTGTCCGCAATCATCTACAGCGCGTTGCGAAACGGGCCGAGGCCGGACTTGGCAAAGAGCAGGTTTTCTTTATCGACGGGTGCCAGAAGGAGTGGGCCGCGCTACCAAGGCCGCCGGCGCCCATCACCGTCGGGATCGATGGCGGTTACGTGAGAGAGCATGAAGATCAATAAAGTGGTCTGATTCAATCATTCCACGATCTTCGAATAGAAACTAACTATTCGTTTTTTGCCGAGGAAGAAATATTCCCTTAATACAATCGGGATTGATGATCGATAATTGAATATGGTTGTGCGTTTTAAAGCCTGCCTGTGGGTATAGTTCTTTGCCTTCCCAGAAAGCCGCTCTAACAGAATCGAATTTAATAGCCATTTTTGTTTCGGCTAATTCAACAGCGAAACGAATAACAGCACAATCCAGTTCGCGCTTTTTAAAATCGAAGTCATTTTCGCCAAATGCCGAATTAGCAGGTAACTCTTTACCGGCCTCATTCAAGCCAAGCATCATCTGATCGTAAGCATCGCGAAGGAAATCCAACCATTTCTTATCAAGCAGGTCTAAACAAATCCTAAGATCAATGATTGCGCCAATAACAAAGGGCTTCTTAACGGTAGATTGTTGCCGTTGACTGGATTGCTTTGCAAACTGGAAGGCTCGTTCCGGGCTACTTTCCCAAAAATAAACACCGTGTCCCAGCCAATCATAGCTATTCTGACTATGACGAAGCATTAGTTCGCTATTTAAAACCTTCTTACCAATTTCTTCATCTAGGCCATGAAAGCCAAGCACATACGAAGGTTTTGATGAATACAATTTATTTTCCTTGCCGACGTGCCTTGTCTTTCTTTATCGTTTCAGCTGAAAAAAAACGTTCAACGTAATCGCCATTGGCATCCAGAATGTTTGCTTTTATCAAAAGCTCTGCTCGTTGCTCTTTTGTGAGAAGGTTAGCGCTGCTACGAACAGCAGTTTCTGCATGAACCGTTTGCATCGGCAAACTCCTAAAGCAATGATTGGTGTCGAATATGGCTAGAATAATTTACATAGCTTTCTTCATAACTATAGACCCTTTTAAGGATGGAATCAACTTCTTTAAATAGTTGTTAAATAGTTGCATAGCATGGATGTTTGGGCTTAGCTGGATACATTTAAACAAACGTCACTAAAGTCCCGTAGAATTTTGCGAAAAATCACAGACAACAAGGCTTTGCGTCGATCTTCCACTTTCCAATTTTAGTCATGAAAAACTAGTTTTTTTTTGAAATAAAAAAGTGGTTAAAAGCCAGGCCGGCTGTAGTGTTGTAAAAATTTCTATGAAACAATTCTGTCGTTTGTTTAAACTCACCCAGTTTTAGACGTTCAGATGACTAAGTATTTCACTGTGGAATCAGAACTATACTTATTTTCAAAACCAACCATTAACCAATAGGTCTAAATTGCTTCAGGAAACTCCCCTACCCTCCATAACTCGTATTGCTGTAGCCAGTTTTATCGGTACAACTATCGAATTCTACGATTTTTACATTTATGGGATGGCGGCGGCGTTGGTGATAGGTCCGGTGTTTTTCCCCGGCGACAGCGCGGCAACTCAGGCGCTTAGCTCGTTTCTGACATTTGCCGTGGCATTTCTTACCCGACCGTTGGGGGCGATGATCTTTGGTCATTTCGGTGACCGCAAAGGCCGTAAGTCCACTCTGGTTGCCTCCTTGCTGGTTATGGGGATTTCCACCACCTTGATCGGTGTGTTGCCTGGCTATAATACGATAGGTGTGTCTGCCCCGGTATTGTTGTGCCTGTTACGCTTCGCTCAAGGAATCGGCCTGGGTGGAGAATGGGGCGGCGCGGCGTTATTAGCTACCGAAAATGCCAAACAAGGCCAACGCGGCTGGTATGGCATGTTTCCGCAATTGGGGCCGCCGGTGGGTTTTCTGTGTGCAACAACCAGCTTTTTACTACTAACCCATTTGCTCAGCGACGAGGAATTCATGGAATGGGGCTGGCGTTTACCATTTCTAGCCAGTTCCGTACTGGTAATGATCGGTTTGTATGTACGGCTGGTGTTGACCGAAACCCCGGTCTTCAGCAAAGTATTGCAACAACATCAACAAATCCGCTTTCCTTTAAAGCATATATTGAATGTTCATGCCAAGCCTTTAGTGTTGGGCGCTCTAGCGATGGTGGTGTGTTATGCCTTGTTTTATATTTCAACGGTGTTTTCTCTGAGTTATGGCGCCACCGCTTTACATATTCCTCGCCAGCAGTTTCTTGGCATGCTGTGCGTAGCCGTGTTATTTATGGCGGCGGCTACCCCGCTGTCAGCTTGGGCCGGTGACCGGTTTGGCCGGCGTACTGTGCTGTTGGTGGCCGGCAGTGGCGCATTTCTGTCGGGTTTTGCGCTGGAGCCTATGTTAAACAGCAATTCTCCAGCTGTTATCACCGGTTTTTTAAGTCTTGAATTGTTTTTAATGGGCGCTTGCTTTGCACCAATGGGCGCCTTGTTACCGGAACTGTTTCCCCCGGCATTACGCTACACCGGCGCGGGTACAGCATATAATCTTGGCGGGATTCTAGGTGCATCGTTTGCGCCGTATATCGCACAACGTTTGGTTAGCGCCGGAGGTTTGAGCTGGGTTGGCGGCTATGTGTCTTTTGCAGCGGCAATTAGTTTGGCAGCCGTTTGGCTGATGACGGAAACCCGTGATCAGCGTTGGCTGTAGATCTTGTTCAAGCAAATAATAGTTGGCAAGCTGATCTCCGTTTGCTACGGCGGGGGCGGAAATCAGGCCAAAGAGAACCCGGCGGTGTATGCCTAATCAACTGTCTGATGCTTCGTTTCGATGAAACCTTTATTTTACTGTTTGTTTGAAACGGCGCTAGGCTGGTGCGGGATTGCTTGGCGAGCTTCCAGCGCCTCAACCCCTGTAGTATTTTTTCAACTTCCGGAAGCCACGCAAGCAACTACTGAACAAAAAATCGCGCGAGATTGCGGTGGCAAACCTTCGGAGCCGCCGCCGGAAATTGTTGAGATCATCCGCAAGATACGTAAGCACTTGAGTGGATGCCCGCAGGATTTTCGCGACATTGTCCTCGATCCGAAGGGCATAAGCGTGTTCGCGCAACAAGTCTATGCTGCTTCTCGCGCAATTCCAGCAGGCCAAACCAGAACCTACGGTGAAATTGCCAAGGACTTGAACCGTCCCACAGCAGCCCGTGCAGTCGGACAGGCATTAGGCAAGAATCCCGTTGCCCTCATTGTCCCTTGTCATCGTGTGCTTGCCGCCGGCGGTAAACCCGGAGGATTTTCAGCACATGGCGGGCAAACCACGAAAGCCCGGATGCTGGAGATTGAGGGAATTGTTGTCGGATTGCCGACGAGCATTAAATCGAAGCGGGATTTTCAGTGCGCAGCCGATCATCTTAAGGCCGCCGACCCTAAACTGGCCAAATGAAGTTTGAGGGGCAAAGGGAAGTTGTTACTAAAGCCAAGGCGGCAGGTAAATACAAAGTCCGCAAACCTCTGAAGACTGAACACCGTCAAGAGCTTGTTTCACTAGCAGAAAATGGTAAGACTAAAACATTTATGCCAAACATTTGAATATTGGAGACGCTACTGTTTAGCGTATCCTTGCGGCGTAAAAAAAGATTGACAGGCCAACTTTTTTGAATTTTTATGATTGCTTAACCCATGCAACAGCATCCTTAAATTCTGCCGGAGTGTAGATAGCTACTTGACCATCTACAAAATGAGAACCTATTTTTGTAGCCCATTCAACCCATTTTTTGTCGCTCACAACCGCTATTTTCTCAAAATTATGCCGGTGCTGTATGCCAAATACGGCATCATCCCATACAGCCCCTAGTTCTATGCCGGTAAAATTTTCCGCAAAATAGAATACCAATCTGATTTTTTCGAACTTCTCAATCAGTTGATTAAGGCAAGGAATAAATATTTTCTCGTAATCCTGACTTGTTAGGCTTTCTGTTGCTTGAACTACCAATGTTTTATCTTCGGTTTCCTGCATGATCGTTATCATGAAAATCACCTCTAAATATTTTGATGTCGACAGATCGCTATGTTGAGTTCGGCAAATTACAACGCATAATTTGAATTATAATCAGTCATTTACAACAATGCAATTTTTCAAAGCTTATGGTAGTGGTTCAGTTTGAATAATGTGACGATGGTTTTTTGATAGAGATAACAGAAGTTTTGGGAATCGGGAGTGTTTGGCCGGGGTTTCGCCGGAAGGGATTCCGGCGCAAAGCTTACAGCGATGTACTTGCAGCGTCCCCGGACAAATATTCCCGGTTTCCAAAACTGGCGGATACCAACCATCAAAGTAAATCGTGATAACTGGAATTTAATTCAAACTGCACCACTAGCAAGCTTATCATTATTTTTTCTGCAATAAATTTTCTGCCAGAATGGGGAATAGGAATACTGAAATCATGCCTGTACAAACCAGCACTGCACCTTTATCGGGCGCCATGAGTCCGGAAGAAATACCCAGTTCTGTAATGATGACGATTAAAGGCAGACCCGTTGCTGAATAAAGCGCAAATGGCAATTTGTCATTTGGAGAAAGAACTTGATTGTAAAGAAGAATCGGTGCGCCCCTTACTAAAAATAAAAGGCCCAATAGACAGATAATTTGCACGGGAACTAAAGGCGAAGCCCATAAGGCGCTAAGTTCAAATTTCATGCCGGCAACGATGAAAAAAAATGGAATCAGGAATCCGTAACCAATCGCATCCAGCTTTTGACGAAGCATCACGCCACCATCACCCGTGGAAGCGAGACTGACCACCATGCCGGCGGCAAATGCGCCGATAACAACGTTGAAGCCAAATTTGGCAGCAAGCACCACCAATAACGCCTGTAATACGATACAAATTCTCACGGGTAATTGACCACTGCTTTGCATGGTTTGCGCCAACAAATCAATGATTTTTGAAGATCGAACCTGCGTCGCCATGTAGGCCGATAGTAATATTATTCCTGCAAACACGATCATAAACAGCGTATGTAATACCGGTGAATGCTCGGGAATAATCAGGAAAGAAATCGCCAATAAGGGGCCAAGTTCGCCCATCGCGGCGGCGGATAACAGTAACTTACCAAACTCGGTTTCAAGAATCCCTTTATCACGCAGAATGGGGCCCAGAATACCGAGGGCGGTAGTCGATAAGGCCACAGCCGCTAATAACGGGGTTTTAATCAAGTCCAGTGAATTCGCAATGAACATAAAGACCATTGCTACTGTCAATGATAAAAACCAACCGCCCACTGCTAATGCTAACGGCTTTCCCTGGATTTCTTTAAAGTTGATTTCCAGCCCGACCATGAACAGTAAAAAGGTTAAACCCAGTTCGCCCATTGTCCCCACCAAACCATCCGCATTCACCAGATTGAGCATATGGGGGCCAATAAAAATACCCAACAACAATTCTACGGCAACTATCGGCAGGCGAAACCGGTTTGGAAGTTGAGCCAAAAAGGGCGCCAGTGCAGCAGCCAAGGCAATGAAAAAAAGCTCTATGCGGTATGATTCCATTGCTGTCTCCTGATTTGAAAGGGATAGAATAACTTGGATGTTTATGGTGGGGGTTGAGTGAATAACTCAATCCGGTCTTGTCGTAAGTCATTTTCCATTAAAGCCTCGTAAATTGGTTGGCTTCCCAGCCAATCGGCAATTAGCAATGCAGTAAAGCAGGCGATGAACAAAGGTAAGATCAATGCGTAATTTTCGGTCATCTCGATAATTAACACAATGCCGGTTAAAGGCGCTTGAACTACACCACTAAAATAAGCCGCCATGCCAACCACTGCAAATAATTTGATATCCACATTTAACTCTGGAAACAATAATTGTGTGGCTACCCCAACCCCCCATCCCAAAAGCGCACCTAGCACCAGGATGGGCATGAAAATGCCGCCTGCCGCACCTGAACTGGCGCTACCTATGGTCAATACAAAGCGGATCACAAAGAACAATGCGGCTGTTTGCAGCGTCATTTGCTTGTCAGCAAGCATTTGGTTGATAAAGCTTTGCCCCCCACCCAAAAGTTCCGGTGTAAACCAGGCAACCAACGTTACCAATACAGCCAAAAGAGTCCACCAAACCAACATGGGCCGAAAAGCCAAAGTTGTTAATTTTTGGCTCCACAATAGTATACGTGTAAATAAGCTCCCTAGTATTGCTGATAGAATTCCTAATGGTAAAAATGCGGCTAGCAGATTCAACGGCGGAGCGCCCGAAATGACGAAATGAAAGCTGGGGTGCTGGCCCAATAACACCCGGCAAACCATGTCGGACATCAAACATGCAACACCTGCTACAAAAAACTCAAGAGATCCACAACTTCGTTCCAGTTCCTCAAGCACAAATGTTAAACCTGCGAGCGGCGCATTGAAGGCAGCGGCTAGACCGGCGCCGCCACCGGCCGCCAATAAAACCGAACCATCGAGTTTACGCCTGCCCGGCCAAATTATTGCCAGTCCTTGACCTATCGCACCACCCATATGCACACTGGGCCCTTCGCGTCCCAAAGCCAAGCCACCGGCACTGCCAATTATCATACTGATAAATTTGACGATAAGCACTCGCAACCAGCGAAAAGTTCGACATCTCCGAAGAACTGCTTTCAAATGCGGTATACCGCTGCCGGCGGCTTCCGGCGCAAAACGAATTACTAGCCCTGCTGAAAGAATCACTGTACACAACACATAGCCCAGAATCATTAATAGGCCCACTGAATCGTGACGATGAGCCATAACGATAAAACGATTTCGAAATACTCCGCCAATATCAACACAGATATGAAAGCTAACCGAAACTAAACCGGTTAACAGTCCTAGCAGAATAGCTTGAGGTATCAAGCGGTGCCGCCGCCAACCCAAGTCTACGGACCGGATATATCCATTGTCCGGCATATTAGGTTTAAACAGGTTCATCCTGGCGACTATAGTATGAATATCAACACTCCTATCTATTTGGTCTTACCCGTTGCGACACCCATAATCAAAAAGTTTTACCCTTCGGCAAAAGTCTTAATTTTGTCTATTATTGAATCCACAGAACGCTTAATTTTGTCTTTAAACACCTTCATAGAAGCCACCATGTTGGTAACCGGTAAGTATTCCAAGAGTCTAGCTAGTTTTGAAAACATTTTACACCTCTTAATTATGTTGTCGCAAACAATGTTTGCAACAACATAATAGCATATCATATACTTGATTTTTAACATCCTGTTTTTGTGAATAATTGTGCTAGAACTAAACAACAAAAGCGGAGTTTGAGGGAGCCTCAAAGGAAGACCTAATGAAAAATTAAC
>CAVUMJ010000309.1:0-7373 GCA_963741375.1 uncultured Pseudomonadota bacterium | reverse complement strand
TGTGCTTTCCCTGTACTTCTTCAACAGACGTATTGCTCATGTTTTGTTTGCGTTCAGCCTCCAAGGCAAAATCTATCATCATAATGGCATTTTTTTTAACAATGCCTATCAGCAAGATGATGCCTATTACGCCAATAATGCCAAGATCGTTTCCGGTCAACATTAATGCCAATAATGCTCCAACACCGGCAGAGGGCAGGGTGGAAAGAATGGTGATGGGATGGATATAACTTTCGTACAGAACGCCAAGTACGATATACACAGTCACAATAGCCGCTAAAATCAATAATAGAGTATTATTCAGTGAAGCATTAAACGCCAAAGCTGCACCCTGATAATCGGTTTGAATACTCAAGGGCAAATGAATTTCCTTTTTAATCCTTTCTATTTCGCGTATGGCGTCACCCAGGGATTCACCGGGCTTTAAGTTGAAACTGATGGTTGTGGACGGAAACTGATCCAGGTGATTGATAGCCAATGGAGTTTGCCGTTCATAAATCTGCGAAATTTCAGATAATAAAACCTGAGAGCCGCTGGTGGATGGAATTCTTAGTTGTCCCAATTGTTCCGGACTGATTTGCGAAGCGGGATTGACTTCCAGGACGACCCGATATTGATTGGATTGGGTGAAAATTGTCGACACCAGTCTTTGTCCATAGGCGTTGTATAAAGCGCTGTCAATGGCTGCAGTGGTGACGCCCAGGCGGCTGGCAGTGCTTCTATCAATCTGGATATAAGCCTGTAAACCTTGATTCTGCATGTCGCTGGCAACGTCGGCAATGTGGGGGATACTGCGCATTTGTTCCACAATGCGTTGCGTCCATAAGCCCAGCTCAGTAAAGTCCACAGTTTCCAGGGTAAACTGATATTGTGTACGGCTGATTTTGTTTTCCAGCGTCAAGTCTTGGACAGGTTGCATATAGATGGAAATACCCGTCACTTCCGCCAATTTCGGTTTTAAACGTTGAATAATAGCCTCAGCACTTTCGTGACGCTGGTCATGAGGTATTAGATTGATTAATAACCGGCCGCTATTTAAAGTGGCGTTATTGCCATCTACCCCAATGAAAGATGACAGGCTTTCCACCGTCGGGTCTTTTAAAATTTCCGCGGCCAATGCCGATTGGCGTTCGGCCATCGCAGCAAATGATATGCTAGGTGGGGCTTCGGATATGCCTTGAATTAATCCGGTATCCTGCACCGGAAAAAACCCTTTTGGAATATTAATGTAAAGCATCACCGTTAAAATCATGGTGCAAAATGCCGCTAATAAAACCAGGCTTTGATGCTGAAATACCCATTTCAGGCTACGCCCGTAAGCTGCAATTATTTTATTAAAAAAATAATTGTCTTCTTTATGGTCATGAGACATGGGGCGCAGGATTTTAGCGCACATCATCGGGGTTAAGGTCAGGGAGATAATCGCCGAAATTAATATTGACACCGCCAGAGTAATGGCAAACTCCCGGAACAACCTGCCGACTACGTCACCCATAAATAACAGAGGAATTAATACCGCTACCAACGAAAAAGTCAGCGAGATAATGGTAAAGCCGATTTGCTCAGAGCCTTTCAGAGCCGCCTTTAGAGGCGGATCGCCGCGTTCGATATAGCGGGAAATATTTTCGATGACCACAATGGCGTCATCGACCACAAAGCCGCTGGCTATGGTTAAGGCCATTAATGTCAGGTTGTTGATGCTGAATCCGGCTAGATACATCACGGCAAAAGTGCCTATCAGCGATAAAGGTACGGCAATCCCCGGAATGATAGTGGCCGGCAAACTGCGCAGAAATATAAAAATCACCATAATGACCAAGGCTACCGCCTGCATCAGTTCAAACTGCACATCGTTTACTGAGGCGCGTACAGTGATAGTGCGATCCGTTAAAGGCGCTACATCAACATTGCTGGACAAAGTGGCTTGCAATTGCGGCAGTTGGCGTTTAATGCGATCTACCACTTCTATGACATTTGCGCCGGGCTGACGCTGAATATTAACTATCACAGCCGCTGTATTGTTTGCCCATGCCGCCAATTTGACATTCTCGGCGGAATCCACGGCAGTAGCAACCGAGGACAGTAAAACCGGCGCATTGTTGCGATAGGCTACCACTAGATCCTTGTATTCGGCAGCCGTTCGCAATTGATCGTTATTGTCGATAATTGCTGAACGCAGCGGGCCATCGAACATGCCTTTGGGTTGATTGACGTTGGCGGCGGCAATGGCGGTGCGCAAATCATCCAGACTCATGCCGTAGGCGGACAATGCCTTGTCATTGGCTTGAATCCGCACTGCAGGGCGTTGGCCGCCACTGATGCTCACCATGCCCACGCCAGGCAACTGAGCGATTTTTTGGGCTAATCTGGTGTCCACCATGTCTTCGACTTTAAATAACGGCAAGCTGTTTGAACTGACTGCCAAGGTCAGAATCGGCGGATCTGCCGGGTTGACTTTGTTGTAAACTGGCGGAATAGGCAAGTCAGTAGGTAGAAAACTGCTGGCGGAATTTATAGCTGCTTGTACGGATTGTTCAGCAACGTCCAGACTTATGTTTAGATCAAATTGCAAGGTGATCATGGATGCCCCGCCGGAACTGCTGGATGACATCTGTTTTAAATTCGGCATTTGTCCAAACTGTCTTTCCAGCGGTGCGGTGACCACCGATGTCATGACTTCCGGACTCGCTCCCGGATAAAGGGTTGTGACCTGTATGGTTGGGTAATCTACCTGAGGTAACGCGGAAATTGGTAATAGCCTATAGGCCAATATTCCCACCAAAAGCAGGGCTACCATCAGTAAAGAGGTAGCGACGGGTTTTAATATAAAATTTCTGGATGGATTAAAACCGCTTACCGGATCGGATGAATCAGTCATGTTAATGATTTTTTTTGCTAGGCGGCTGACTGTCTGCCGGATTAGCGGCCTGAACAGCTTTGTTATCCTGTTTGATGACTTTTACAGCACTGCCTTCACGCAGCTTGTCCGCACCATCGATCACCAGTTTGTCATTGGCTTCCAGTCCTTCCGTAATAGCTATATTTTCACCATCTATGGGACCGGTTTTTACCTGTCGAACCGATACGGTATTATCATCCTTGACAACATAGACGTAAGTTCCGGATGTGCCGCGTTGAATTGCGGCGTTTGCCGCTAACACCACGGAATTTAAAGTCTCAAGATGCATCCTGATGTTGACGAATTGATTGGCAAATAGGGTTTGGTCCAGATTTTCAAATTGAGCTTTCAATTTTAAAGTGCCGGTCGTAGTGTCAATCTGATTATCCACGGCCCAAATTTTACCCTCTGCAAGTTTGCGGTTGCCCGCTCTGTCAAACGCATCCACGTCTATGCTGCTAGTGGTGCGTAGACGTTTCATTACGGTTGGCACGGCATCTTCCGGCAACGTGAAAATCACCGAAATGGGTTGGGTCTGGGTAATAACCAGCAAGGCATTGGTATCGGTTGCATGGATAATGTTACCCTGATCAACTAATCTTAAACCAACCCGGCCGGTAATCGGCGCGGTAATACGGGCATAGGTCAATTGCAGATTGGCATTGTCGAGCTGAGACTGATCAATCTCTACCGTGCCTTTGTATTGTTTGACCAGCGCTACCTGAGTGGCGGTTTGTTGAGCGGCAATAGAATCCTGCTGTAGTAAAGTGGTATAGCGCTTCAGGTCAAGTTCGGCATTGTCGAGCAAAGCCTGATCCCTGATTAACTGCCCTTCCGCCTGTTTAAAAAGCACCTGATAAGGTCGGGGGTCAATTTCTACAAGCAGGTCACCTTGGTGAACAAATTGCCCTTCTCTAAACGCAACATTAATCAGTTCTCCGTCAACCCTGGAATGGACTGACACGGTTTTTAAAGCCGTGACAGTTCCTAAGCCGTTAAGGTATATCGGCATATCGCCAATACGGGTTGTAACAACCGATACCGAAATTGGCATGCTGTCAAGTTTAGGTTTTTCCGGATTGTCTTTTGAGCCGGCGGGATTGGCTGGGCTTTTGAAAAAATAAATTCCGCCCGCCACTAAAAGCGCGGCAACTATCCAGCGCAATGTGATGGAGCTATGCCAAGGTTTGGGATTAGGTAACAAATTAATTTGTTTATGGTCAGATATGGACATGCAGCAGTAGGTATGAATGCTTAATTCATAGAATATGGTGTTAAGTGGAAAGCTAAAAAACTATACAAGCAATTCTTAATACATCCTTTAGCCAAAATTTTCAGGGATTTGAAGAACATTTCCTCAAATCACCCGTTATGGCTTAGTCATAGTATATTGAAAAAATGTGCAAAAAGATTGTTTACAATTACGCGGAGCCGGCTTCGCGTTCATCAAATATACTGTGTTATCAGGGTAATAGTTCCGTTAGTTTATGCCAACTGCTTTCTTTATCGTTGATTTGCAAGCGTAAATCGCCAATCCTGTCGCTATTCCCATAGTGGCCAGTAACATAAAAAATTGTTGCCGGGGCATGGTTTCGTAATAACTGCCAATATAGCCTGACAAATAATTGCCAAAAAATGAAGATAAAAACCACATACCCATCATCATGCCTACCAATCCTGGAGGTGAAACTTTGCTAACCAGCGACAAGCCGATAGGAGAAAGGTAAAGTTCACCCAAGGTGTAAATCAAGGTGCAAATCAATAACCAGAAAAAATCGATTTTTTGGCTATCGTGTTCCGTGTTGAGCGCATAAATCAGCACTAAAAATGACATGCCCAATAATGTGGCTCCCAAGGCCATTTTAGCAATGCTGGATAACTCTGCGCCTTTATTTGACTGGTATCTCCAGAGCTTGCTCAGCAAAGGTGACAATACAAAAATAAATGCAGGGTTTAAAGATTGAAACCAGGTTGAAGGCATTTCCCAGCCAAGGATATGCCGGTCTGTTTCATATTCAGCAAATAATTGCAAAGTATTGCCCTGTTGTTCATAAACCGCCCAGAACACAATATTCAGCATTGCCAAAACAATCAGGCCGATGATGGTTTGCCAAGCTTGCAAATCTAATTTGTTTTGGGTGATATGCCCGGGAATGTTAGGCAAGGTGTGAATATCAATTAAATAACGTTGACAGGAGAGATAGAGAACCAAACCTATCAACATGCCGATGCCCGCGGCGCCAAAACCGTAATGCCAGCCGTAAAGCTGTCCCAGTGTGCCGCATATCAAAGGCGAAAAAAAAGCGCCTAAATTGATACCCATGTAAAAAATGGTAAAAGCACCATCACGGCGCGGGTCGCCAGGCGGATATAGACCGCCAACCTGAGTGGAAATATTAGGTTTGAAACAGCCATTGCCTAGTATCAAAAATACTAAGGCCAACAGGAAAGTGGTTTCAGACATCATTAAAAAATGACCTGCAGCAATTAATACCCCGCCTATTACTACAGATTTATGCTTGCCTAATAATTGGTCTGCCAGAATACCGCCAAAAAAAGGCGTGAAATAAACAAAACCGGTATACAAGCCATAAATTTGCGATGCCAGGGCCTGATGAGATAAAGGTCCGTACCAGGACTCCAAAGTCCGGCGCAAAAAACCAAAGCCAAGCACATGATCCTGGCTTTCGGCTTGCTGAATCAAGTGTTGAGTCATATACAGCACCAGTAAAGCCCGCATGCCGTAATATGAAAACCTTTCCCACATTTCTGTAAAAAACAGCGCGAACAATCCGGCTGGATGGCCAAATAAGGTTTTTTGTTTCATTAAATCAATTGCGGTTCAAGTTTTGAAACAAATGTACAATTCAATGCAAGTTGTTGATTCAGCATCAGCTGTTAAATGATGGATTATTTGCTTGGTTTAACATAGGCTTGAGGCTGTTGGATGAGGAATGAAAATATAACCGCTATGATTGCAATACTTTTTAGATGGCAATATGGAACATATTACCTGAAGAATGAAGCGGATTCCAATGATGAATTAGCTCTGGAACGAGCTGGATTTAGTTTGGTTTTTAGCGTGAAATGGAACTTAAATCCACCGGTCTATAACCGGTGGATTTAATGATATCAAAGCTTAGCGCCATATGTGTTTTTTTGCTCAGTGCTATTAGAAGAAATGCGTTTGGCATGGTTACGATATTTATCTATGGCCAATACACCAAACACGCTTGCTAATACTAACCACATTGCCAATGGCAGAATTCCTCCATTCATGGTAACAATGTGATCGCTCAGTATTGATCCGAATGAAAAGGTTTGATCGTTTAAATGCTCCATATGTTCTCCTATGTTGTTGAAAAATTAAAAATCTTTGTTTATGTTTTTCAATTCACGGTTTCAATATATGGAATTTCAAATAAAAAGGATGTGAAACAATTCGCGTTTTTAAGGTTTGGTTAGTGGCGTTTTCCAATGGTAATGCGGTTTTTGAGTACAGCCCCTCAAATTTTGAAATTTATATAAAAAATTCGATATGCCATCAGTTTTTTAACAAAATTCAAAATCTTTAGCTTCCGGGAACTGGATAGGGAATTATGCCGTGCGGATGCGCCGATCAAAAACGAAGCGCATCCGCCTAAATTATTGCAATGTTTTGGTAACTAACGAGTTACATCAATTATTGCGTTCAGGAGTGACAGAGGTCAGTAAGCGTTCGCATTGCAAACAAATGAAATTACCGGTTGCCGCGCCATAGGCATATTCCTTGACCAAGCTTGTATGTTGACAAGTTTGTTGCAAAGGTTGTCCGGTAATGGCTTGTTTAGGGACGGCATGACTCATGCCAATAGATTTTTGCTGCATTAAAATTGAATTGATTGTTTATTTGCCAATTACATCATATTTCATGCTTTCGATTCCCCATTTGGTTAATTGGGAACACATGATTTCCCATTTGAAGAATCTAAAATGAAATTCCCATGACCATACTCCCCAACTGGTTTGTTGCGTGCCAAATCTACATGAATAAACCACAAAAGGCTTTTTGGGCAAACTGGTTTGGTATTGAATGAACATGGTGTCAAAACCAATAGGTAGCCATGGATTCAATCGATACATTCTGTCAAATGCCCAAACTATGTTGTCATGGCTTGGAAGGTTGTTATTCGCTTTAAGCATTTCACTAATCTCCTGAATAAGTGTTTTCGATGGTATATCCATATAGCTTGATGTAGTCATTATTTTTCCTGCTCAGGAAAATAACTCCGCTCAACAAACGATAGGATGAAATAAAACAGTTAACTCAAATTCAGATTAGCATAAAATAAAAAAATTATAATACAGTAGTTTATATAAATTTCTAAATGTAATTACTTAACTCTTTGGGAGTTTGCCTTAGGGTTCCAATTTAAGGGCTATTGCAAAGTTTGCGGATTTCAGTAAGCTCATCTCAAGCCATCAAAAACGGTTC
>CAVUMJ010000308.1:0-5282 GCA_963741375.1 uncultured Pseudomonadota bacterium | reverse complement strand
ACCAATGCGCCATTTCACAAAAGAATCGACAATTACGTTTTTCTTTTCTGCCGTCAGGAAGCGTTCTTCATCGTTCGAATCCATAGTCAGGATTCGGCCGTCGAATTTTTTGACTTCATTGATAATAGGAAATTTAAAATGCAAACCTGGTTCAAAGTCCGTTTCAATAATTTCACTAAACTGAAATTTCAATGCCCGTTCATTGGTTCCTACCGTAAAAACCGACATGGAAAGCACCAAAAGTAAAACGACTACACCGACTATAATTTTACTTAACATTATTGCGTCCTCTTACATCACGATCCCGGCTACCGGCCCGATTGTCAACTTTGATATCTTTAGCCGGAGGTAAAACCGGCGGCGCCTGTTCGTGATTAATCACAGGAGCAGACGTTTCATCAACCGGTCTGTTATTTAATTTATCCAGAGGTAAATAAATAATATCGTTTCCGTTTTTAACATCGACCAAAATATTGCTGGAGCGGCCAATGACAGTTTCCATCGCTTCTATGTACATGCGTTGTCTGGTTACCGCCGGGGCTTTTTTATACTCGGTCAATAACTGAGTGAAACGGCTAACATCGCCATTAGCCTGTTCAATGACTTTAACTTTGTAGCCTTCGGCTTCCTGGACGATACGTGAAGCCGCGCCTCTGGCTTTTGGCACCACGTCGTTGGAATAAGCTTCCGCTTCATTGATCAGCCGTTGTTTGTCTTCTCGGGCTTTAATGGCGTCTTCAAAGGAGCCTTGAACTTGATCGGGCGGCTGAGCATCCTGCAAGTTGACGCTGGTGATTAAAATCCCGGCTTTATAAGTATCCATTACTGATTGTATTTCGGATTTGATAGCCATGACTATTTCACTGCGGCCCTCAGTCAATACAAAATCCATATCACTATGACCAATTACGCCGCGTTCAACGCTTTCAGTAACTTGTTTAAGCGTGGAGGTGGGGTCAAGTACATTGAATGCATAATCTTTAGCGTCTTTGACTTGGTATTGTACAGCCAGTCTGATATCAACAATGTTCTCGTCTTTGGTTAGCATCATGGCTTCCTTTGGAACAGAGCCTGAAGCTTGGCCGCCTCCGGAGCGATAACCAATTTCAATAAACCGTTGCTGGTCAACATTGATAATTTGCACTTGCTCAATTGGAGTAGGCATATGCCAATTCAAACCCGGCTGAGTGGTCTTGGTATAGGCGCCGAAACGGGTAACGACACCTCTGGTGCCTTCGTCAACTGTGTAAATTCCGCTGGCTAGCCAAAAAATCAGCGCGGCGACTATAATAATGGCCAGATTTTTCAAAGAAAAACCGTCAGCGGGTTTAGCGCCACTGCCGTTATTGGATCCCCCACCAAATAAATTGCCGAATTTTTCTTGGATCGAGCGAATTACCTCGTCAAGGTCGGGAGGGTTATTTTTATCGTTGCGGCCGCTCCAGGGGTCTTTTTTGTCGCCACCGGGCTCATTCCAAGTCATACTCGATACTCCAAATTGAATTTGAAAATTCTAAAAAACTTTTCATTTACAGATTGTTGAGCAGAAAAACTGCTGTATTTTGTGGTTTGTTGATGAAAGTATCCCAAACTGTCGTTAGCCCGTAAAATGCATATTCTATCTTAAATCGTATTAGCGCCGGAGCAAATAAACAAATCATCCTCTATTGCCTATTTACTTCTTCATTATTGATCTCTTTCAAAAGACCAAGATATTTTTTATCAATTTCAATGATCAATTCACTGTCGCCACTGTCATTAACGGTTTCATTTATCACTTGGGAATAACCATAAAGTTTTGCTTTCATGCCAAGTTGTGAGGCTGTCAAATAACATTTACGCAAGACTTTGCTGCCAACAAATAATTCACAAAGCGCTTGCCGTAATAAATTGCATCCGTCACCGGTTTTAGCGCTTATCCAGACGTTTACCGGTTTACCGTTCTCATCATAGTCGATGTGAGGCGTTACTTCATCCAGTAAATCAATTTTGTTGAATATCTTCAATTGCGGCACTTCATCAGCATCAATGTCAGCTAATACCTGATTGACCTGATTGATGGTGTCGTCTCTATCCGGGGCGGCAGCATCAATAACATGCAGTAATAAGTCGGCTTCACTGGCTTCCTGGAGGGTAGAGCGGAAAGCCGCTACCAATTCGTGGGGTAAATGCCGAATAAAACCAACAGTATCGGCAATAATAATTTCACCGCCATTGGTCAAGGGTAATTGCCGTAAAGTTGGATCCAGGGTGGCAAATAATTGATTTGCCGCATAAATATCTGCGCCAGTCAGTGCATTGAATAGAGTGGATTTTCCGGCATTGGTATAACCCACTAGTGAAACTGCCGGAATCTCGGCTTTTTTTCTCTTATGCCTGCCTTGATGGCGTTGTTTTTCAACTTTTCCAAGACGTTGCTGGATTTGTTTTATTCTTACCGCCAGTAACCGCCTGTCAGTTTCTAATTGAGTTTCCCCAGGCCCTCTTAAGCCTATGCCGCCTTTTTGCCGCTCTAAATGCGTCCAGCCTCGAATTAAACGAGTGGATAAGTGTTTAAGCTGAGCCAGTTCAACTTGCAGTTTACCTTCAAAGGTTTGAGCTCTTTGTGCGAATATATCTAAAATCAAACCATTTCTATCGACTACTCTAACTTCCAGGAACTTTTCCAGATTTCTTTCCTGGCTTGGCGAAAGAGGATGATTAAAAATAATGATATCTGCAAGATGCTCGGAAACAGCTGTTTTAATTTCATCTAGCTTACCTAATCCAACAAAATATTTTGGGTCAGGCCTTTGTCGGCTACCAGTTACCACATGAATAGGTTGAGCTCCCGCCGATTTTGTTAATTCTTTAAGCTCGTCCAAGTCTTCTTGTCCAGCTTGTAAATTCAGGTGAACGAGAATTGCCCGCTCACCCGAGTCGGGGCGTTCAAACAAAAATTAACCTCTTATCCTTCGTTACCGATGTCCGGATCACGATTCATGGTGACATTCTTGCCAGGCACTATAGTAGAAATGGCATGTTTATATACCATCTGATTCACAGTATTTTTAAGCATGACGACGTATTGGTCGAAAGAGTCGACACGTCCTTGTAATTTTATGCCATTAACCAGAAAAATTGACACCGGGGTGTGTTCTTTTCTGAGGGCATTTAAAAAATTGTCCTGTAAGTTTTGTGCTTTCGACATCCTATTTCTCCTTATTATTGTTCTATTTACCAGATACATTAACCGCAATATACAAGGATTTCAACACTTGGCGGTTAACAAAAAATTACTCTATTTAGTGTGAGGTTGAATTCGGACTATTTCAAGCCTCAAGTTTAAAATCTTATTATGCAAAGCATCATAATCATTAAAACAAGTAAAATCAAAGTAATAAGTACACTATTACGATATTTTTTTATATTTTATCCGACGCGGATTATCGGCATCAGTTCCCAAACGGCGATGTCGATCTTCTTCATAATCTGCATAATTTCCTTCAAACCAGACCACTTCACTGTCGCCTTCAAAGGCTAACATATGTGTGGCGATTCTATCTAAAAACCAGCGATCATGAGAAATGACCACGGCGCAGCCAGGAAATGCCAGTAATGCTTCTTCAAGCGCCCGCAAAGTTTCCACATCAAGATCGTTGGTCGGTTCATCAAGCAATAACACATTGCCGCCACTTTTTAAAAGTTTGGCTAAATGTACTCGATTACGTTCACCTCCGGAAAGTTCCCCTATCCGTTTTTGTTGATCGGCGCCTTTAAAGTTAAAACGCCCCAGATAAGCGCGAGAAGGCGTTTCATATTTACCTACAGTTATAATATCCAAGCCGTCTGAAACTTCTTCCCATACCGTTTTATTGTTATCCATGTTGTCACGCAACTGATCAACGTAAGACATTTGCACTGTCTGTCCGATCACAATTTCCCCGGTATCCGGCTGTTCAAAACCCGCCATCATTCTAAACAAAGTGGTTTTACCGGCGCCGTTTGGACCAATAATACCAACTATGCCACCGGGCGGCAGCTTGAAATTTAAATTATTAATCAGCAATCTATCTCCAAAGCCTTTGCCGATATTATTTGCTTCAATCACTACATCGCCGAGACGCGGTCCTGGCGGGATGTAAATTTCCTGAGTTTCATTGCGCTTTTGTATTTCCGCAGAAGATAACTCGTCAAATCTTGCTAAACGTGCTTTGCTTTTGGCATGACGGCCTTTAGGGTTTGAACGAACCCATTCCAGCTCCGCTTTCATGGCTTTCTGGCGAGAGCTTTCCTGCTTTTCTTCCAGCTCCAGGCGTTTTTCCTTTTGTTCTAGCCAGCTTGAGTAGTTCCCTTCCCAAGGAATACCCATGCCACGGTCAAGCTCCAGTATCCAGCCTGCCACATTATCCAAAAAGTAACGGTCATGAGTTACAGCAACAACCGTACCTGCATAGTCATGAAGGAAACGCTCCAACCATGCAACTGATTCAGCGTCCAAATGGTTGGTTGGCTCATCCAGCAACAGCATGTCCGGATTGGAAAGTAACAAGCGGCACAAAGCCACCCGGCGTTTTTCTCCGCCGGATAATTTATTAATGTCAGCATCCCATTCCGGTAAACGTAGCGCATCCGCAGCAATTTCCAGAGTACGATCCAGATTGTGGCCGTCACAAGCATTGATGATATCTTCCAGTTTAGCCTGTTCAGCAGCAAGTAGATCAAAATCGGCGTCAGGATCGGCATAAGCAGCATAGACAGCGTCTAGTTTTGCTAATGCTTCCTTGATGTGGCCAACAGCTTCTTCAATATTGCCCCGTACAGTCTTGTTGGGATCAAGTTGAGGCTCCTGGGCCAGATAACCGATGTTTATGCCTTTAAGAGGAATGGCTTCTCCTTCAATTTCTTTGTCTATACCTGCCATGATCCGCAATAAAGTAGATTTTCCTGATCCGTTTAAACCAAGCACGCCAATTTTGGCGCCTGGAAAAAAAGATAAAGAAATATCCTTAAGAATGTGCTTTTTGGGAGGTACGACTTTACCAACCCGGTTCATGGAGAAAATATATTGCGCCATTAGTTTTTTACAAATGAAAAATAAAGCAACATTATACCTTGCCGCAGCAATTTTTTAAGGGTGTTTATTTTTTGTTTCTTCATATTTTAGAGGTGCAACCGCATGCCGAGCGCCATTACTAATCAGTTTGAAATAGTTGAATCCGGACTGATTGATATTCATTGTCATCAGAGAAAGCGAATGACCAGCGTGGAGATGCTTAGTCTGGATACCAAAGATTTTCGTA
>CAVUMJ010000307.1:0-4939 GCA_963741375.1 uncultured Pseudomonadota bacterium | reverse complement strand
TCGTTTCCATCGCAGCCATATTGAGCGGCAGCGGCACATGGGTGTCGATGGTGACCAGTTCCTTGGAGAGCAGGACGGTATCGCGATTCTGCGCAAGCGATTCGCGGGTAGGCTTTACGTTTTACTTCCGCAGTGCGGTCGAGAACGGCCTCGACGCTGCCGAACTCTTTGATCAATTCCACGCTGCCCTGTCGCCGATGCTGGTGCGCCGGGGATGTTGTCGACTGAATCGCCGCGAAGGGCCATGACGTCAGCTCAGCCTCGTGTCCGGAGGGACGCCGAGCACTTCAGTTAACTTCAGCAATACGAGATCTTAACCAAGAAACACGCAGAACATTTGAGTCAATCGAGCGACTTGCCCGTGACTCGGAATTTTACTCGGCCATCGTGGGTGGCCCCGCGCCAGGCTGGCTTGCCCGCTCGTCGCCGCTCTCTTCGACGTCGATATAGCCCGTCGACCATTTTCTGACCAGCCTAACCAGCGTCACCCTGACGAAATAAATCATACAGAACCATCGCCCATTGCTGTACGCTGGACGCGCCGCTGAGCCTCGGAGCGAGCTGAAACGCACCAGTTCATCCGCCTTGCGCTGCGTGGCGGCGAGGTATTCCTCGTGTTCCTTGAGCATCCAGCCGCGCCTGGCGCAGCTCCTCGGGGAGGGATGTTTACTCGCCTCTCTCAACAGTTCCAGGATCTCGTCTTTGTTGTCCAGCGCATTAGCGCGCATGATACGGCAGCGCCCGGGCGCCGGCGATCATCGTGGCGACCCGTTGGAGGCAACCAGTTGATCTCGCGCACACTGGCACAGCCACCATCGAGGAGATTGTGCAGGCCGTCTGATCCCCCCAGCATTCGCCGCGCCGCCGCGCCCAGCCCCTGGCCCCATTCGCCGACGATGGCGACAACGCTGGTCGAGCCTCCGTCGACGGAGCCATTTCCTACAGCGCAGTCCTTCTTCGGCTGGGGAACAACGCCACGCTGATACAAGATGCATCGGATCCGCGGCGGTGGAACTGGTGAACAAGACCAACACCATTGGGCTGACCGTGGTACGCACGACGACGCACGTCGGGCGCAAAGTCTTTGCATCGCGAAAGAATTAATGTTATCACCAGCTATATCAATATCGCGATGGAACTGTACCAGCCCGGACTCCGGATGACGTGACAGCGCGTAATTCATGGCGGTGCCTTCTCGGTCGACAGGCAATGCCGTTATGATCTTTGCTGACCATTGATGGCAATGCGTCTGGAAATGTGACTGGCATCGATGTGGAACGGGCGTGACCCACCCGGACTGATGAGGCGCTGGTGACCGCAAGATGATAAGCAAGCCAAAGAGGTGATCGTAGTGGCCGATTCCAGGCTGCAAATGGGTCAGCATTTAACACGTAACTGAACCAGTAAATGACAGAACGATAACAATGTCGGGAACGGCTTCGCGGATGCTTGAGCCTAACAACATCGCGGCTGTTTTTTCCGCACTGGAGCGGCCTACAAGCAAAGTATGCGTCACAACGGACGACGAATATCGCAGTAGCGTTCCTTCAATAGCAGCAGAATACAGGCCCAGGAACTTGTCCAAATATTGAAAATGAGGCATTTTCTGCCTAAACATACATTCACTAGTTTGCAACAATGTAGTTTGGACTACCGTGTTCATTAATATGAAATGGATGGGTGCAACCTTCTTTTCTCAACCAAACCCCTACCCTCGCTGTAGGAACCCCCTCTGAGCGAAAAGTTATGAGCCATTGCCCTGATGGTGTACCTTGAACATCCCAATCTGTATACCCATGGCGCTATTGCAGTGTTCTGAGTATATGTACCTAGAAGTAATATGTACACAACATAGCCGTTGTGCACCCACTCATTTATCTGGTGTACTACTCCTGAACCTGCACCATTTTGCAGCTTGCCAAATGCCTGGTAGGCATGCAGGTAATTCTTCAGCAATGCAATACTTATGTATGCAACAGAACAAGGAACATTACCCTTTTTTAAAATATGCACATTGTTACTCGATAAACTCTGTTAGTAAATTCTGACCAGATAGCCTTCGGTTTTTTCGCAACCGGGTTTGCTATGCCCAGTAATGTTGATTCTGGCAAAACCATGTTCCAGCGCCCTATCCAGTCTACCCCTGACCAGGGTATGACCATTTCTATGTGTGGTAACGGATAAATCATTGTGATCAAAATGCATGCCTACCTCGCCAAAACTGATGTTCACCACGATGGAAGCAGGCACAATATTAGCCGAGGTTTCAAAGGAAAATTCGTTAAAAGTTTGCAGATACTTGTTCGGGGCAGGCTGGAATGAAGAAAAATACATTTTTTCGCAACTGCCGTGTTTGGTTTCAGCGTAAGCAACATTAAGAGATAACAGACTTAATAAGAAAGTCCAGCCGATTTTTTTGCCGTAGCGCATGCGCTTCTCCATTGTGAAAAATATTTGTTGTAATCTATCTAAAGCAGTTGAGTATTTCAAAATTCCGTTTAAATCTATGACCGGCTCAATGCCAAGAACACGCAAGGCAAATAAATTGCCATTCCGGGATGACGGGTATTTTGAGTGATTAACATAACATTTTAATGACAGAACCGGATTGATTGACGTCAAAGTTTTATCCGCTCAGTCAAACCTGGAAACCGTAACCGCATGTTGGTATTTTTCTACCTTAAGAATCGCCGGCAAAGCAGTCAAAATTTTATGTTAAAGCCTTGGGCATATCATCTTTCAGATAAACACCGGAAATACCGCGTTGCAGCGATAGGCTACTAAGATAACATAATTTGGCGGCCGCTTGTTGATAACCCAATCCATCAGGTTCACGAATATTCGATATGCAATTACGCTCGGCATCGGTATTGCCGATTTTTGGAGCATAAGTCAAATAAATGCCTATACTGTCCGCCGCAGTTAATCCCGGCCGTTCGCCTATCAGAATGATGGCTAAACGGCAGTTTAGCAACTCACCAATTTCATCCGCCACTGCTACTCTGGCATTAGATATCAAACAAACCGGGGCAAATTTTAAGCCGGTTTCTTGAAACTGCGCTTGTATAGCCGTCAATAAACCCAGCCCATGTTTATCCAATGCGGTTGACGACAAACCGTTGCTGATGATCAGAACCGCATCAAAGCCGGTTTGCGGATAAGCAGCAAGGATTTGTTTGCTTTCCGGATGCAGACAACGGCCCTTATCCGGTCTTTGCAGATATTCGATTCGATGACCGACTTGGCTTTGCAAAGTTAAACTATCGATACTTCCAGCTTGCAATTGCTGGGCAAAACCGGCGTAATCCCAGACTTGATGCACGGCATCCCGGGCAAAAGCGTGAGCAAGCTGAAACTCCAGCAAGGCAGCGGTGGGCAATCCGGAACCGGCGCGGCCCTGGGCAATACGGGCCTGAGTAAATTGTCGCAAATTATGCCAGGGATCAGTCATAAAGTCTTATCGGATCAGCTAAAATATTGGCTAAGCAAAGGCACGTCGCCTCTTAGGTTCGTCAGGCTGTTTTGACCGTTAAAAATGCCCATTTCATCCAGCCAAACAGCAAATTCCGGCGCCGGTTTTAATCCCAACAACTGCCGAAGATAAAGAATATCGTGAAATGAGGTGCTTTGATAAGCCAGCATGATATCGTCCGCTCCCGGTATCCCCATAAAATAGGTACATCCGGCCACGGCTAACAGCGTGAGCAGATTATCCATATCATTCTGGTCGGCTTCGGCATGATTGGTATAGCAAACATCGCACCCCATAGGCAAACCCAGCAGCTTGCCGCAAAAATGATCTTCCAAACCGGCGCGTATGATTTGTTTGCCGTCAAACAGATATTCCGGACCGATAAACCCTACCACCGTATTCACCAATAAAGGCGAAAACTGTCTGGCTACTGCATAGGCTCTGGCTTCACAAGTCTGAGCGTCTATACCGTGATGGGCATTGGCGGACAACGCACTGCCCTGCCCGGTTTCAAAATACATCAGATTGCCGCCAACCGGACATCGGCCCAAAGATTTAGCCATCTCGAAAGCTTCACTGATCAAATTTAAATTGACCCCAAAACTGCGATTTGCCGCTTCCGTCCCGGCAATAGATTGAAATACCAGATCGACTGGCGCGCCGCGCTGCATTAATTCCATGCTGGTAGTGATATGGGCAAGCACACAGGACTGGGTGGGTATTTTATGCTGGCTGATAATTTCATCCAGCAAACCTAACAGAGCATGAACATTATCCAAATTATCCGTAGCCGGATTAATGCCGATAACTGCATCGCCACTTCCGTATAGCAAGCCATCCAGAATACTAGCGGCAATTCCACGCAAGTCATCGGTTGGGTGATTGGGTTGTAGCCTGCTGGACAGATGCCCAGGCAAACCGAGGGTATTTCGAAACCTGGTGACTACGCGACAGCGTTTGGATACAGCTATCAGATCCTGATTACGCATAATTTTACTGACTGCCGCCACCATTTCAGGAGTCAGAGCATAGCTGATTGCAGAAAGGTCGGAATTATCGCTCAACAGCCAATCACGGAGTTCCCCGACAGTCTTGGCAGCAAATTGATTAAAACTTTGCCTGTCATGCTGGGTCAATATCAGCTTTGAAACTTCATCGATTTCCGGCGGAATAAGCGGTTCTTCAATAAATTGCGACAAAGGCGCTTCTGCAAGCAATTGTTGAGCAACAGCTCTTTCAACTTCAGATGCTGCGGAAATGCCCGCCATATCGTCAGCTGAACGCTTTGGCGTAGCTTTAGCCAGTAAATCCTTAAGATTTTTGAATTGGAAACTCCTGCCTTTTATGCTTGCGGTGTAGTGCATGATCTAGCAGTTTCCGGATTTTTGAATAAGTGAACAAGATTTCAGATTACGATAATTAAATGACAATCACATGACAAATACCAAGCTAAACTTAGAACCGTTG
>CAVUMJ010000306.1:0-4291 GCA_963741375.1 uncultured Pseudomonadota bacterium | reverse complement strand
CTGCTTAAATTACAGAAGGAAAAAGGTTTGCCTTTGATTATTTTCCGACCAGGCATTGTGATTGGAAAAGGTTGTCCGCCAGCACATTGGGGGGTGGGGATGTTCCAATCAGAAACCCGAGTGCAATATTGGGGGGATGGCAAAAACCTATTGCCTTTTGTCTTAGTTGAAGACGTAGCAGAAGCATTGGCTTTAGCTTTGGACAAAAAAGATATTGAAGGGCAAACATTCCTTCTGACAGACAAACCGTTGTTAACCGGGCGCGAATATGTTCAAGCCGTTTCCGAAAATTGCGGTGCCAAAATTCGAACCGATCCAACACCTATTTGGAAATATTTTCTGATAGACTCGTTAAAAGAAGCGGCAAAACATCTGATCAAGCATCCGAATCGTAGAATCCCAAGTTATCGGGATTGGGATTCCCGCAGCCATCGTGCGCAATATGATAGTTCAAAAACCATAGAGGTTTTGGGCTGGAAACCCGCCGGGACTAAAGAATTGCTCATTCAAAAAGGTATTATTGAAGCTTTGGAGGATTAATCGCCCGATAAGACTGCTCCGCAGGAGCGGCAGCAGTTAACTTGGCTAATAAGACCCAAGCAATATTGACCTGCATCGTTACAAAAAAACTTCCTAGGAGCCTGTCCGAGAATAGGAACGGGCATAGGGCGCAATAGGCGTTAGCCGTATTGCGCCGCATGTTGGCCTTCGATCATCCGGCGTATTACGCTTCGCTAATACGCCCTATGGCCCTATTCCCTACGATTTCTATTCTCGGACAGCCTCCTTGACAGGCCTGCGTGCAGAGCCTGTCAAGTGTAAGCGCCCCCCAACTTTCAAGACAGCATCTCGCGGTTCCCGCCGGTTAAACTTTCGGCTGGTTCTGTGTGAACGGAATGCTCAGCTGTGGTTCCCAGGTTATAAAGTTAATCAGACAGAACCCAACAAGCTTAAAACACCAGAATTTTATCCAGGATCATCATCACGATAAAACCTATCATTAATGAAAAAGTGGCAAGCCGGGAGCGGCCGTTGGAATGGGTTTCAGGAATGATTTCTTCACTAATTACAAACAGCATGGCGCCTGCAGCAAAACCCATGGCGATTGGTAATATTGAAGAAAACAAAGTCACCATGGTGATCCCCAGAAATCCGCCAACCGGCTCTACCAACCCGGTAAAGGTGGCGATGGCTACCGCTCGCCATTTGTTGTAACCCAAAGCCACCAGCGGCAAAGCTACAGCCAAACCTTCCGGCAAATTTTGTAATGCCACGGCAATTGAGAGCACCAAACCGTTACTTAAATCTCCGGAACCAAAACTGACGCCTACCGCCATACCTTCCGGAAAGTTGTGAATAGTGATGGCCAGGATAAATAGTGAAATTTTTTGCAGAGAATCCAAGCTATCATCCGTCACAGACTCAAAATGCAAATGCGGCAAACGTTCGTCGGCATAATGCAAAAATAAAGCGCCTATTAGCATTCCGGCAGAGACAACCCATAATCCGCCACTGTTTTCCCAAAGCTTGTTGCCAAAATCTATGCCTGGCGCCAGCAGGGAAAAGGCAGTAGCGGCTAACATAACGCCGGCAGCGGCGCCCAGCATGCTACTAAAAATGTTTTGTGAAATCTGTTTAAGGAATAGCGCCGGCAATGCCCCAACTCCGGTAGCCATGCCTGCCATAATGCTGGCAAAAAAACCAATTACCACGATTTTGTCGAAAATGATATACAAACTGCCAAACAACACGATTTGCGTTAGTAAAAACAACCCGGCTAAAACCCCCCAGCGTTTAAGAGGGGGCAACGCCATCAGTGTTTCATATTGAGATGAGGCCTGTAAGCGAATGTATTGCTGTTCCAAAAAGAACTGGATATTAAACATATGTCTCCCCCGTATAAAAACTGGATTAATTATTGTTATATTCAAACACGTTTAATCGATAAATCTTCGTGGTAAATCTTGATAGGCATCAATGCGCCTATCGCGTAGAAATGGCCAAATTTGCCGAACCTGTTCGCTACGCCGGCTGCTTAATATGGCGGATAATACTCTGTCTTCCTGATGATCCGCACAGCTTAAAACCTCGCCTTGCGGACCGGCAATAAAACTGTTTCCCCAAAAATCTATGCCGCTGCCATGGTCAGGCGCTGCTTCAAAACCAATTCTATTACAAGAAATTACCGGAATTCCGTTGGCGACGGCATGAGCCCGCTGAATAGTGACCCAAGCCTCAAGTTGGCGCTGTTTTTCAGCTGGCTCATCCAGTGGATTCCAGCCAATGGCGGTAGGATAAATCAGCATATCCGCACCTGCTAAAGCCATCAATCGTGCAGCCTCAGGATACCATTGATCCCAGCAAATCAGCACACCCAGTTTGCCAATGGAAGTGTGAATGGGAGTAAAGCCCAGATCACCGGGAGTAAAGTAGAACTTCTCATAAAAACCTGGGTCGTCCGGGATATGCATTTTGCGAAACGTACCCGCAATCTCGCCATTTTTATCAAAAACTACCGCTGTATTATGGTAAAGACCGGGCGCTCTTTTTTCAAAAATAGTTGAAACAATCACTACTTTATTCGCTTTCGCAACCTGGCTTAGCGTTTCGCAACTTGGACCGGGAATGCTCTGGGACAAGTCAAAACAATGAATATCTTCACTTTGGCAGAAATAATGATCCAGATGCAGCTCAGGCAAAACCACTAAATCAGCGTTTTGCTTTGCGGCTTGTTCAATCTGAAGAATTGAATGCTTGAGATTATTTTCTCTGCCATTATTACAAGCTTGTTGAATGGCGCAGGCAATAATATCTGTCTTCATAATTTAAATGAAAAGGTCATGGAACGCTCAAAAGTTTAATTTTACAAAAGCCGGGATCTGCATGCTGGCGCAGTGCAGACTGCCGTATTGATGAACAAGAGACCTGCAGGGCGTGGCAATGATTTCTCGGTCCGGACAGAATTCAGCCAGACGGCTCAAAACCACCTTGTCCATTTCGTCGTCATAAATTGGCGCCATGATTGCGCCATTAATAAACAGAAAGTTGGCGTAATTAGCCGGCAAACGCAGGCCATTTTCATCGAAAATCGGTTTTGGAAGAGGCAGCGCCAGCAATTTGTATGGTTCGCCGGTTTCAGTAACGAATGACGTTAACTGCGCTTCCATGTTTTTCAAGCTGGCGTAATGATCATCTTCAGGATCTTCACAACTGCAATAGGCGATTGTCTCAGCATCCAGAAAACGCGCCAAGGTATCGATATGGGCATCGGTATCATCGCCCGCCAGATTGTTTTGCTCCACCCACAAAATCCGTTTCGCTCCCAGATAATTTTGTAACTGACTGGCAATGGCCTGTTCAGAAAAACCCGGATTGCGATTGGGATTAAACAGACAATTTTTAGTTGTCATCAATGTGCCACGACCGTCAGTTTCCACACTGCCGCCTTCCAGGACCAAATTCACGGAAGCGTTAGGATGCCCTTTAAAGATTGGATGGGCGAACAAGGTTAAATTCAAATTGTTGTCGGCATCGTGCACATATTTGTTTCCCCAGCCGTTAAACTTGAAATTTACCAATTGCAAAGAAACTTTGTTATGGCCCCATTCCAGGCTTAAAAACACCGTATCGCGCACCCAGATGTCATTATAATCAGCCTGAATATAATGAATATTGTCATTATCAGGTAATTGGGACTGGATATGTTGTTGATGATCCCCATTCCGGCAGATAATGATCAAAGGCTGAAAACGAGTAATAGTGGTAGCAATAAAATGGTAGGTATCCTCAACCGCGGAAAGGTTGGTAAAGTCGCCGCTATGATGTGGCCAGGCAATCACGATTGCAGACTGCGGTTCCCATTCGGCTGGAAAGCGGATCATTAATTACTCCTAAAAATATTGATTTGACTGACTATTGTATCAATGCTGACGGTAGAATGTTTTACCTGTGACAATTATATTCCGAGTTGGGATCAAGATGATTTATTTTCGGGCAATATTCTGAATTTGACATTCACAGATTTCGTCGATATATTTGGAACATGAACAATTTAACCCTAAATTCCAAAAAGCACTCATGGCTATGGGCTTTGCCTGTTGCTGCGGTGTTTCTGATTCTCTAAATTTCTGAAGCAACTGCGGGTTTTACCGCGATTGCATTCCTAAACGCCTAAGACCCGCAACAAACCCGGAGCGGTCTGATGGTGACAAATACGCAAACTCAAATAAGCCGATCAAAAGCCTTGTTAGGTTTTGGTCTTGCCGCCTTTGCCGCAATAGCAATATTGAGG
>CAVUMJ010000305.1:0-10254 GCA_963741375.1 uncultured Pseudomonadota bacterium | reverse complement strand
ATGATTTTCTGATTATTTATGGGAGCGAGTATCGGCCGATTTGTCAGATGTGTGATCTGGAAAAAGCCAGAAAAAGCTTATGTAATATCGTTACAAAGTGAAGCTAACAGGGTGTTTTGTAAGAAATCTATAAGTTTGATTCTGCCATTTCCCACGGATAGGTAGTTTTTTAGTGATCCGCAGACCGTTTATAGTTGACTTTAGCTATTTACGAAAGTCAGTACACGACCCAAAAGACCTGTCGCGCTTCTCCAAACCGGACAGTCAGCCAAATCCAGATTCTGCGAATGGAGGCCTACAAAGCAGTCGTTGGCGACCTCACCCAAACGGCCACAAGGGGACAAATGTTTTTCTGGCGAATGTCCGATGATTAACCTACAGATGCCAAACGGGACATAGCCAAGAAAAGCCTACTCTCAGTGCTTTTAGTTATTTTGGGGTTGAATGATAAAAACCTGGTTTAAATCTGGAAAAAAATCATAACTTTTGATTTACAATTTATCCCAAAATTGGGATATTAAGGCAATATTAGCAGCCATGTGGTTACTAGCACAATTTTGAAAATGGAAGGACCAGACGACTAAGCCATTAAAAATCAATGAACTAAACTGGCATGAAAGAATGTAGCTTGTTTCGCTATGGTCTTGATGAATTGTCAAACTTCTTGTTAAAGGTAGCCAAAAACGGCTGACGAAACGCTCTGGTTTTGGATTTTTTTTGTCCGCCCGATATGATTGACTATTGCCGGCCAAATTCCAATTCCGTTGTGATCAAAGGTTAAATTATAGGGTTTTGTCGTTTACAGAGACTGTAGGATATATATTTAATACCCCCAAATTGTGTCAGAACAAAAGACTCATTGACTGCTCTGTTCTAACCAATGTTGCCCTTTTAACGTATTTTTAATGATCGGGATTATTCATCTTAGACTAACTCTTTTTATTTTTTCCTATGAAAGTCAAAAAAAATAATCAATTAATTTTTTTAATTCTAACAAGTTTTTTTGCTTATCTAATGATGTTTTTCCAAGTTGAACTGGTTTTTGCCAGTGACTACTGGGATCAAAACGTCTATAACTGCCAATCTACAAGCACCTATCCTTTTACAGGCAATCCATTCCCAGCCAAAATGGACAGTGGAAATTGTTCCGATGGAGATTCGGTTCTCTTTAATGGCATACTTTGCGCATCTGGTGATCAACGGGGTTGTGATACCGTAAAAAGATCGCAAACAGCAGATGGACGGTTTTGGCGCTCCCCTCGTCGTGCTCAAACAAATAACTTGGGTCAAGGCGATTCAAATATTGATGATTTATCTTTTTCGGATGATCAAAACCTAGGTGTGCTGCTCTATGTGGTTACTAAAAACGATACTGATGCTTTAAACAGTTGGATGAAATGGCTAGATGATAATAGACCAAAGCACGTTGGTCTGTTGAATCAGCCTGGATTACCGAGGTATTGTTTACCGCAGGGTAAAGATAACTGCACTCTTCAGCCAATATATCGGGATATGATTTGGGAAGTTGCTACTTATTACAAACTAGCAATACCTGATAGTATTCAAAACTATCACCAAAGCATAACACAAGCAACATTTCCTCTGGGAGACATTCTAAACTATCTATTATCTATTTTAGCTATTCCTCCAGAATATATTGCTGGCGGGTTGACTGGTGATAACTATATTGACTCTCCTGTAACAAGTAAACTGGCGACGCAAGCAAAATTTGAAGTGGGTTTTGCCTTACATCTTGATGCAGTAAGGGCATTGATTTTAAAAAAGATCGGCAAAACTGATCCTGCGTTGACCAACGCTATATCGAACATAACAACACGGGAACCGAACAATGCCTTTTTCCAATATGTAAACGAAGGTGCAACCCAAAAAGTCGCTGATCTTGTAGTTAAGTATTGCCCTTCTTATGCCCATCCGGTAAAAGATCTAAATGAGAGAATTGATTATCTTTGGGAACAGAAAAACTCGGCACAATGGACAGTTCCATTCGCACATCTAGATGACGATAAGTGCCAAACTAACTGTACACGTTCAGTAAGAACCATGCTTTGGGATTGTATAATGATGAGAAATTTGAGTCCCACACTCTACCCGAAACCATAATGTCATTTAATGACTGAGCCGCAAAAAAAGGAACAGCGCCATTCAGCTGGAGTATAAACAGAGTTCTATCTTAAATTAATTAAAAATTTGTTTTACAATGTGGTCCACTTTAGAGGAAAAAATTCATGAATGTACACTTTTCATTAATTCTAATCGTATTACGTCGTTCGTCACTAACTAATATCCTTGCTCTTGTCGTAGCTTTGACTTTCATTGGTCTTCCAACGTCGGCCAATGCTCAGGTCGCAATCGGAGGAACTATTGCATCGTTAATTCAGTCGTTGCAGAGTCTGGCGAGTACTTTAACGGCTGACGCTCAGTCGGTGATTCAACAGGGTAATGCAGACCTTGGTCAGCAGCAAATGTTAGCTGCAGGAGCTATCACGGCGCTCGTGAATCAGTTGAACGACGTGTATAAGGGGCGTCTAAATGATACTGTTGCAAGCGTAAATCTCACGGAGGGCAATCTTGCGAATGATGCAACCCAAATACTACAGCAGGCTCAGGGAATCGAAACCGCCACAGCTTCTGATGCTCACAATATCGTTTACCAAATGCAGGGCAGCGTGAATCAACTCCTTAAAAACCTACCATTCATTAGTCATGCCCCAGCCTTCTATGGCATGCAAGTTTTCGATGTGGCAAGTGCAAACCCATCAAAAGGCTACGACTTAGAGTTTCTTGGATTCAACCTGACAGATGAAGCGCTTAAATTTAAACATCCGCATATCGTTGTGGGCGGGTTTGATGTACCAGATACCAACGTTTCGGTACAAGAAGACCGAGTGCAGGTTGTCCTCCCACAGGACATTAAATCCAAGATAGAATTTCGCGGCAACTTTTGCGATCCGCCATCTCCGTTCTCGGCAACAATGACCATCTTTTACAAAACTAACAAACATATTTTATTTGTTCCGATCGGAAAAGAGGCGCAGGTACCCTTCACCGCCTTCTCAATGCCAGGACCAGATGCAGTATTAGCAAAGGTGACTTACTCTGGTATGCAGCATAGCGCAGATGACGTGACGCAACAGTTTCAGGCCGTCGCTAGTCAGGTTAATTTCGGATGCGAGTCTAGCCAACCTGGCAATATTGCTTTTACAGCGCCAATCGGTGCCACACAGATTAATTGCAACGCATCATGGATCAACACGAGCAATGTCAAGAATCACAGTCAGTCGTGTTCGGTTGGTGGTAATGTAGTCACCGCTTCGGGCAGCATCACTGGTCTAGATAAGCAGCGTATCTCGTTTCCTGGTGGCTCCGTTGCTAATTGCCCTGGAGGCGGCCACGGACAATTACAGGTTACAGGGTCATATCACCTTTCACAGCCTACTGAGACACCCTTTACAGATGGGGCCTCACCATACCGACTGATCGTCAACAACCAAACATCGATCCCCTCTGATACGGGGAGAACCGTACAGCATATTGATGTTGATCTAAGGCGGCCATCATGCGACAAACCGCTTGATACGATTTCACTGGCCGTGGCTAATGATCCTTCGATCGACAACGCCCAATCCTCACAGAATGGGCTATTTAGTGCAGACTACAGAAATCAGAGGTTGACGCTCCAACGACTGAAGTAATATTTTCGTAATAAGGCGGAGAGTCATCCTCAAGCCACTATCATGCTTCATTCGCAAAAGTTAACTTATAAGCATCATCAATGACCGATATATGAACTGGAGCAGATATTGGATTTTAAAAACCGATGCCTGCTAAGCGCACTCTGGCCTTCGAATCGCGTAAGCACCAAAACCGTGCCTACGCGGGCTACAAGCCCTTCGGCTCAGGCACTCCTTGCCGCTAACTAAAGTATCTTACCGTCCATGAAAGAGTCATAGTTGCATTGAAAATTCGGCTATGTATATTCAATGGTTGGATATGATCTCACAACGCAATGAAGTGGCAGGACTCTGTTAAAGCAAGCTTGGTTGAAATCGATGCTAATTTATTATCCGATAACTTTTCTGGAATTGGTTGAATGGCCATGCATCCGGCTCCTTTCGGTCATTATGTGAAGTTTCCTTTTATGCATAGCGATGTTGCCACGAGCGAAATGAAATCTAGCTTGGAAGCCACTATCTCGCTCTCGAACTTTGCATAATTTCCACGATTTCAAAACAGCTAGCAAATGTACCGAAGCAGCACAATACCGACGCATATCCATGTCGAGTTCATAAAACCCCACATTTCATCGACGAGTCGGAAAACTAAAGCATGGCTGTCTCCGCGCAGACAGTATTTTCAAACCGGTAAATGTGATTTGTTGAGCAAACGACTGTTTTCGGAAATGGGACAAAAAAATGTCCACTCCAGATGACTGCAGAATTTATGTCCAGTCTTTCAGTCGGGGTACTATGCTCAAACCGCTGAATACAAGCTATAAACCATTCAGCACCACATTACTGTGCATAAAAGGAAACTTCACATAATGGCCGGGTCGAGCCAAAGAGGACGCAAGGTTGCTTGCCGAAAAGCTGCCATTCGCTGAACTTAGGGATGGAAAATTTCGCCAGCCTCCTCAGTGGCCGGTTTTGGCCGTACATTGTCAATGAACTTTGTAAATTGTCGGCATAGGGCAAAAGAACAATTAAAGATTCTGGCTTAATTCTGAATCAATATTTGGAAGAGCTTGAGAAAATTTCTCAAATTGCCGATTTACATTCATGTTGCGCATAAACAGAGTTGCCATATTACTTTAATCGATTTAGGATATAAATATTACCTCGGTTGGAGAAATGATGTTTCCATCTTCATCACACCCTCAAAACACTAAAATGTCAGGCCGGTTTCGACAATTAGGTTCTGTTAGTTCTGTATTTTCCGGCAGTCATTCAACTGTGAGTTGTCATGATTGCAATCGGATAATGGTGCCAAGGGTAGTGAATTATCGAGGACAACCATTAAAGTCAATCTGTCCTTTCTGCGGCGCAACCTTTGCAAATTTTTCCACTGGATTTCAACGATTTGTTCAACGCTTTTATACCGATGAACTATCATTTTCCGGCTTTAGACAGCTGTTGATGCTTTCACTGTCCTTTGTTTGTCTATGGTTTATCTCCGACTGGGGGAATTTGCCTGACAAACTTAGCCTGCTGGCAGTATTTGGTGCAGTTTTTTTTCTCACTATGACTGTGGCAGAACTTGTATATCAAGTGATTGAACGTTTGGCTGCCAAATTTTCTCATAAAAGTAGCTACTACTGGGCATCTTTAGTTTTGGCTACAATGTTTTTGGCTAGTGAACGGCAGGATCTTGCTGGCTATGCAATTCTGTTTTTCGTTATCATTTTTGCTCGCGGCTTGGTTGTTGGATTAATCCAGGCGCGAAAAAAACCGTAGCAATCTAAATTCAATAATTGATCAGCCCACGAGCGCGATTATATTGGCCAATCTGGTCAATCAGATCACTTCTGTTTTGTCCTGCAGCGCTTTTCAATAACTTAGCTATATTATTGCCGTCAATTTCGCCTTCAGCATTAAGCAATTGTTGTTTGGCTTCACCTAAACTTCCTGTATTTTCACTACTGACAGGAAAACCATCAAAGGCTTCAAACATAGCTGCACGGTAATACGCTTGCTGGCTTGGAGTAAACTTGTCTGCTACTGCAATTACACGTTGATCTGCCCAAGCTTTAGTAGCTTGTGAAAATCCTGGATAGGATTGGGATGCTGCGTATTTAACTGCATCCCACCTTTCAGCCCCATGAGAACGAGCCTCATCGTAACTATCATTAAATTGTTTTAGGTATTCGTTACCTGCAGTGCCGAGGGCTTCAAGATTTTTTGCGGCACTATAAACGCCACCACCAATATAGTTATAAGACGCCTCTGCTGCAGATGGCGTATCGTTTGCCGCAGCAGCAATTGATGCCCTAAAATGCTCAGCCTTGATATTGGCCAGCTCACCAAACCCCTGTCTGGATTCCTGATCCAATGAATTAAGATTCTGGTCATGATGCGCCTGAATTGCATTTTCACCTGATGAAATTTTGCCGGTAGTGCTTTTGATTTTACCTTGGGCTCGCTGAGCAAGGTTTCCTGCTTCATTTCGCGGATCAGTGACGTTTGCATGGTTAAACTGAGATTGGGTTTCACCCATGACTGGGGTATGGCTTGTAATGTGCTCATTCTGATTGGGACTCCCATTAGCATCCGCTTTAGGAGCATGAAAGGCATCCCCCAAAAGCTGGTAACCCGATATTTCAGCATTATGCGATTGCTGATTGTCCAGGGTTCGATAGCTAGGTGATGAAAACCCGGTCAGTAACGACATACCGGCAGCAGCATAAGCCTGATCGCCATTGCTGATCCAGCCTGCTGCCTTCCATTGTGATGCCAGCCGTTGGGCATCGCCACGTAGACCATATTTATCCAGGGTTTGATCCAGACGCTCCATTAATGTCGAATCGTTGGCAATTTTGTATCCGGTTTCCGCCGCACCAAAGCTGGCTTGTGTTCCAAAACGCTTTTGCGCAGATACGGTTTGCTGGTAGGTTTCCGAAGCGGAAACCGCATCAGTAGCGCTATGCTGCAAGGATGATAGGGATTGGTTTTGCAAACCCATGGAAGCCACATTCCGGGTGCCGGACTGGGCATCTAGCGCCATGCTTTTGGCAAGGCCGGCCTGATAGGCTTGCAAACGTTGTGTTTTAGCACTGGCTTCCATCAGTAATTGATCCCAGTTATCCGGCGGATTGCCATTTGCCAGCATTTTGCGAAATACCCGATAGGCATCATCACTGCTTTCATAGGCGCGTTTGCTGTCATCATCGTTAACCCAGGCAAATACAATCACCTTGCTTGAAGCGTGGTAGCGGAAAAACAGCCGGTATTGCTGAAAAAACTTGGCTCGAAACCAGTGTTTATATTCCTCTCCCAAGGTACTACCTTGCCGGTATTCCGGTCTGGCCGGATCTTGCGGAATGATATCAAAAGCCAGTTTGACGATGGCTGCCAAGCGTTTACTGGCATTTTTCTTCATGTAACCAGTTGGGTCTTTCTGTTTATGCGCTTCGACCTGCTGAGCCAGTGCTTCAAGTTGAGCCAGAAAAAGCGGATGAGCAAAAATCGTCCAGCCGTGGATGACCAAAGTAGAGCCGTTATGCCGGCTCATTCATCATCTGCGAGCAATGGCGCATCCAGATCAACATCAATATCTTTGGTGAGTGACTGGAGGCGCTGAACAAAGCCGGTGTCCATAGCCTGGATACGATCAGGATGTTCGTTGATATCGCGTACCAGAAAATTTAAAAATTGGCCAAGTATCGGATCGTCGCCGTCGGTAAGATCGACGCGGGTTAAAACGACTTCCCCATTCGAGCGGATGGTGTAATGAATCTTGTCCCGTTTACCCAGGTGTAACGCACGGCGCACCGTTTCCGGAATCGTGGTTTGGTAGCGGTCGGTCAATGTGGATTCGACTTCTAAGGTAGCAGGCATGGGAGTATCCGGGAAAGAACAGGATATTTAAATTGTAAGTCTAATAAGGCTAATAGTCAATGCAACTGCATTACCATGAAGGTGCATACAGAGCTTTTCCAATACAGTTGTGAATACGATTTTATTGGAAAACCGAGCACTTCATGCATTCTTGTTTCAGGAATGCTAATACCGGCCTTGGCCGGCGTTCCGTCCTTAGGCGGCGAGCATGCTAAACCATGATCGTGTCGGGTGCGTTAAGCCCGATGTAAATATTGAAAGTACGCATTTTAACAATGCATCAACCCGCTTCGGGCGAATATCGCCCGGCCGGGTGCTGTTCATTCGAAGTAAATTTCTTGAATCTTTAAATAGGAGAACTTCGATGAACTTTATCTTTGGCGTCATCATACTGGCTATTTTCATACTTGCGTTGCGGGTAATTTGGGCAACCGGTATGCAATTATTGGCGACGTTGAAATCCGGCATGGCTACGGTAAACCATCATCTGGCTCAACGCGCCGCCAATAGACGTGTGCCTGTCATCATGCCGCAAATCCGCCACGAGGTGGATTGGGATGTGATGGCGGATACCGTGAGAAAGGAGATTCAACTGCGTAATAGCGGTTTTAGTCGGGATACAACAAGGCTTGAAGCCCAATTACAGGCCAAGTTGAAAACCATAGAAATTTATGAGGCGGATATCCAGATTGCCAAATTGGAACGGGAACTGACCAAAATCAGACCTGTTGTAGAAGCGGCAGAACCGGAAATCAAAAAACGCCGACGTAAGAAAAATCAAACCGGAATGGTTACGGATGATCAAGTGGCATCCAAATCATCATCACCGGTTTATCAATTGCGGGAAGCCCTGAAAGGTAACGGTTAACGTTACCGGTTAAGTCCTTTTCCCACCATTGTATACGGCAAGCTTGGCGCCAGTACGTGTCAGTACCGAACAAACGGGCTCTGACATTACCGGCTCCAGTTGATTTGCGAGTATCACGCCTTCCGGCAACAAGCTAAGGAGATCCGTCATGGTTTCTCGGCGTAGTTGTCGGATATTGCTAAGGATTTGCCAGGCTTTTTCAGGGTCGTCTATGTTTTGCAAAACATCGGCCTCTGCAACATCCAGTTTAGTAAAAATCTTTTTGCAAAGATTTAAAGAATTGATCCTTGGATCAAGCGGAATCGCCATCGGTTTTCGGGGCTGATACTGTTCCTGAGTCTTACTGAGACTGAGGAAATCAAAAAAGTGCAAAATTGGCTCAAACATGGCTATTTTTCTCTATTTTTAGTGAATTTTAGCCACCATATCCTGATATTTATAAAATTTCAAGTGTGCTGAACCGGCTGTTTTGAGCTGGATCAGCTTGTATTTAACCGGCGGAAGCCTCTTCCTGCCGGAAGCGGTTTTCGCCATTTTTTGGAGAAAACCGTATGCAAATTTCAAACATGACCGATTCGCCGGCAAGCGATGAGGAAGTCACCCGTTATCTAAACCATTATTGCTGCCCATACTGCGAAGTGGAATGGACGGATGAATGGGATTGCACGTGCGATGACCGTTGTCCCGATTGCGACCGGCCTATCTCGCCTTATCACAGTGACGAGTTAACCGATTGAACCGGGCCTTGGCCAAATCATTATTTATGCACTTTAGGAGTGACACCATGAAGCAAAAATTCGTTGTCTCGTACGAGATTGATTATATCCACCGGGTTTCGGTGGGCATTGAGGCGGAAAACCGCTTGCAGGCGCTGCATACCGCAGATCAGGCATTCAATGCCGGCCTGCTTTGGGACGATACCGAGGAAATGCCGTTGCTGTCAGACGATTTTCATGAATCGGATCTGCAATGCATGATCTGGGAATGCGAACAGGTTGACGAATTCCCTAACACGGACAGTTCGGTCATCCATTTGAAGCAGGAACAGGCCGCCATGCGTGTTTGCCGGGGACTGATCGAAGTCTATCAGCAAGCAGAAGCATCCGGCGAATCCATAGGCCTGGATGATCTGGATGTCATCGTGCGCTGGGCGGGGTTTGCCTTGGGGCGCACACCTGAAGTCAAAACCGCCGTGGTTGCTTGAGAAGCTAATCAGTGAATTTATCCATTTTATAAAACCATGAGTATGGCTCTAACCAGCCGCCGCTCATTTTTATCCACCCGAACGGGAAAGTCTGTTTCCCGGTTGGGGATTCATGACGTTTCCGTTCTTTCATCTAAGAGGTACATTATGAATCAGGAGTACTTTTCGCACACATTCGGCCCTAATCAGGTCGTGCATTATCGGCGCTTGCCATCGGGAACCTGCTTAAACGCGGATACACCGGAAGCCGTCGCCGATATTCTGGAAAGTTACAGGATGAACCAACGCCGGATACGCTTGTTTTACGGCAATCCGCAAACCGGTCAGTCCTGGCACGAGGAAAATGACGTGGTCGGCATTATCGGTCGTTCCATGGGTCCCATTAAAGTGCCGTTGTTGATCGAACCCGGTGAATGCGGCGGTCCGGCTTTACTGGATCAATGCATTATCCGCATCGATACGCCAAAGCAGGTTCTTTACCAGCATGACAACTTCCAGACCGGTGAATTCAGGCTGATCGGGAGTAATTCCAAAAGATCACCCTGGGAAGTCTGGATCAACCAGAGCTGCCACGCCCGGTTTAAAGACAAAACCCAAGCCCGGCAGTACAT
>CAVUMJ010000304.1:0-4344 GCA_963741375.1 uncultured Pseudomonadota bacterium | reverse complement strand
AGTTTAACTTTCTAACGATGTTACTTTGCGTGTTTTCTTGCAGCAATAAAGAAAGTAATACCCGCAATATGCCTCTTTTTTTCAATTTAATCAGATTTTTATCGATGACTCCCTGTGAGCGAATAATCCCAGTATAGTTGTCAGTCGTTTTGACTGAATACAAGTTATTTGCCGCTTCCTTTATGTCTTTAATGCTTGGAACATAATCAACATCGATAGAATCCAATATGACGAAGTTGAGCTTATTGAGAGAGTGATTGTCTCCCGTCACCATATCGATGTTAATGTTTGTTTTATTACCCTGAATGACATCGTAAAGAGCGTGTCCTTCATATTCGTTAAGCCCAATATTTTTAGCATTGGCCGCAACAAAGTTTGCAATCAATGTATAAAGCGATAGCCCAGGGGATTTTCCAAGATATTTTTTTGAATATCTTGATTGAATGGTGCTTTCACTGGTTGCTAATTTTTGCCCGTCAGCATCGGCCAGCAATTTGTCATCCATTAAATTCCACAGTTTAAAAATAGGCAACGAATGAATCAGATTGCCCACCATGTCATTCGCGGCGCATAACGTTTCTATGCGCATAAAATCTTCATGAGTTGAACGCATCAAGTTGTAATTGAGATCAGACATCTCAGCCATTTTCTCAATGCCAATACCAAAAGCATCCGATAAAATACAAGCATTAACGGCCAGTGCTACGGGTGTCTTTTTTTATTGTATCGGGTTTTCATATGGGTAAAGGATCGCCACATGCCAATGCGATCACCTATATACATCATGATGTTGGGTATTTCTACCTGAGACAGGGTTCTGAAAAAAGCATCATCCAGTTTATCCAGGCTGTCATAATCCAAACTCCAGTCCAGCTCACCCGTTTTTATTTCTTTGATATTGAACGCTGAGTTTTCACCGCCATTGATCCGTTTTGTCGTTCTATCCCATGTGGCGTCTAACGTCATAAGAGCTGCATCCAAGCGTTCATCACAATAAACTGGAATTTTTGGATAGCCAAACTCATTGGCTATTTTTTCAACATCGTCGACTAATGCATCGCTAATTAAATCATGATCAATGTCGCAGTAAGAAACACTTTCATTACAACAGAGCAGGCCTTTATCCAGGCGGCGATACATCTTACCGTAAACGAAAAACTCGAATAAGTGAGGATCTACCTGCGCATCATCTGGATCTTTTTTTAAATAAGGGAGCTGTGTCTTTGATATGGTGTCTTCTATATCTTGTGGTAATTTAAACGTAGAGGGGCCTTTGCCACTACCATAGTGCTCTTTCATTAAATCAATGAGTTCCATGATATCGCTGTCTTCTTTGTAAAATACAAAGGGTACAGCCAGTAGAATTGGCCTCAAATAAAGCGCGGATGAACGTGACGATTTTAAATAAAACTCACGTATGGCCGCTTTTGTATCAAAGGTGCTGCCTAACAAAAATTGAGCCAACGCCGGAAACTGCCCTTCCGGCAATATCTTGTAGGCCGCCTGGTTTAGTTCATCATGATTCAGTCCCGGCTTTCGGTTTGGGAACCATTTGAGAAACTTGGCCAACTTGGGTAAATCAACAACCAAGCCAGAATGGTGCTCAGCAGCTGCCTTTTTCGCATAAGCCTTCGCTTCAACCGTAATAGCCCTTGTATGGTACATAAAGCTGGTGATTAAATTATCCATGATTTGTTGATATCGGTGATAAACAAAACAAAGGGCATGCAGCCATTGTTGCGGCTTATCTAACCTTCTCAATCGGGAAGCCGCATATTGTCCTGCTATATCAGCATAATAACGAATGGCATTTTTGGATAACAGAAGGGTTGGAAGAAAATCCTTTGCAAATTTATACAACCCCTCAAGCGCCAATGCCTTTTCAACCTCAGAACTGATAGCGGTGTAGGTGAAATTTTTTTGGTCGGCACGTATGATGTTTAGCTTGGTTATCCCATCTTCCCGATCAATCAATTCAGATAACTGTTTTTGTTGCCCATGGGGCATTAACAATATGAGCCGATCAAGCCTGTCGCGTTCATTAACGAAGGATTGAGTAAACATATCCTGCAAACTTCGGTAGGTCGGAATAACAATTTTTTGAATATCCAGGTAGACCAGCAGTTGACGGAATGCGTCATGACTTTTGGGGTAGTATCGGAGCAATTCACTGATGTGCGCCTCAACCTGAATGGCCTGTTCCACTGACCAGGCTTGATAATCAAACAGGTTGAGAATAATTTGCTTTTGCTGGTTGATGCGTTGACGAGTAATGTTGCCCTGAAATACCACGTCTGTTTTTTTGAAAAATTTTGCAAGCACATAGTCAACGTCGGCTCGGACATCATCAAATGTAAAAGTAAAGAATTGGTTCTTGGCTTTGAAATAGGCGAGCTGCAATATGAAATATACTTTTGTTTTGATGGTGCCAAACTGACCCAATGTATCCAATTCAACCTGAGTTAATTCAAAATAGAGCTGTTGTTCATTTTGATTGAAAACTGGCCTTGCGTAGAGATCGGCAATTTCAGCTTCAGGCAGGAGATAAATACGTTTTAGGTTCGTCATGCGGGTCCAAAAAAACGGAGGTTTGGCTGGACTGATTTCCCAGTCAAAAAAACCTGCATTGTACGGCAGTTTTTGGTAAGATAAACCGGTTCAGAAATTCTTAGTTCAGAATATCGTTTTTCAGTTAGTAAAATGGACTAATCCGTATGAAAATAGGATATGCGCGCGTTTCAACCAGAGAGCAATCTTTGTCCATGCAAGTTGATGCATTAAAAAAAGCCGGTTGCGATCAAATTCATGAAGAAATTGCCAGTGGTGCAAAAACGTCAAGACCGGTGCTTGAAGAAATTATGCGAAACCTGCGGGAAGGTGACACATTGATCATTTGGAAATTAGATAGGCTGGGCAGAAACCTAGCTCATTTAATCCACCTGACAACAAAATTAATTGAAATGAATGTTGGATTAATCAGTTTAAACGATCCGATTGATACATCGACTGCACAAGGGCGAATGGTGTTTGGTATTTTTGCTTCTCTTGCTGAGTTTGAGCGAGAATTAATTCGTGAACGAACACAGGCAGGGTTGAAGTCGGCCCGAGTCCGCGGTCGAAAAGGCGGACGCCCTAAAGGGATGACTCAAGCGGCAATAGAAAAGGCAACCATTGCTGAAGCCCTTTACAAAAATGGGAGCATTCCCGTGAAAAAAATTGCTGAACAATTAGGAATCTCGAAAACCACGTTATATTTGTACCTTCGGTATCGAAACGTTGATATAGGAGTAATGCCTAAACCGGAAACATATAACGGAAATTGTGTTAGCAGCCGTTCGTAACATCATTTTAGTTGAATTGTGAACTGGCGATATCGACCCACAAGCGACATTCAGCACAAATTAACCAAGCGTCCGGTTTAGCTTGATAATGAATCTAATCGTCATGATTTTGCCCCTTCTTAAATAGCAGCTCTGAAGGCCTTATTGAACAATTTTATTTAAGCTAGAGTCCTTCTTTAGGTGATGGCATCATAAGCATACTTTTTTTTGGGATATAGAATGGTCAAAATTTCCCAGCCAGCCAGCCAGCCAGTTTAGTTTGGGCTTGCAATTGTCATTTGTAAAGTGGCAGAGTTCGCATCTGCTGATGAGGCTCCTGTGAAAAAAAATAGCACACCCATCATTATCGGCATCGGCGCTTCAGCGGGTGGATTAGAAGCACTGGAACAATTCTTTAATCATGTTCCACCCGATTGCGGCGTTGGGTTTGTCGTCATTCAGCATCTTGATCCAACTCACCAAGGCATCCTGCCGGAATTGTTGCAGCGGATGATGCCGATGAAGGTGGCTCAGGTCGACGATAACATGATCGTCAGAGCGGATAACGTTTATGTGATTCCGCCCAATAAAGACCTGTCTATTCAGCACGGCAGACTACATCTGCTTGAACCTAGTGCTCCACGCGGATTGCGCCTGCCGATTGATTTTTTCTTCCGGGCATTGGCGGATGACCAGCATGAACGGGCCATCGGCGTCATACTGTCTGGCATGGGTTCTGACGGCATGCTTGGCCTGCGCGCAATCAAGGAAAATGCAGGGCTGGCATTGGTTCAATCGCCGGATTCCGCCAAATTCGACGCGATGCCGCTCAGCGCCATCAATGCGGGTCTGGCTGATGTTGTCGCGACAGCGGAAACACTCTGGGAAAAGATAGCGTCCTGTCTCCAGCGAAGTCGACGCGGTGGGCATGTAGCTTCAGAGCCGGTGCTGGAAGTTAAATCGAAAAGCGCTTTGGAGCAAATCGTGATGTTATTGCACACACGAACCGGCAACGACTTTTCGC
>CAVUMJ010000303.1:0-14861 GCA_963741375.1 uncultured Pseudomonadota bacterium | reverse complement strand
AAAAAAAAGCAGCGATATTTTGGCCTGATTGCTGCTCTCAACTTGCTGTTTGTTCAGCTCGGAAAATTTAATAGCCAACTGTTCGTTAAAATCTTTGACGCTTTCTTTAAATCCAAGCTCAAATGACTTTAAACTATCATTCAATTCTTTACGGTTTTCTTTAGCGTCAACTTTAATGCTTTCTTCAAAACTATTGAGCTTTTCTATGGTTTTATCCCTAAATTCATTTTGCTTAAGATTTAAGGCCTCGTTGGATGCACTAAATGCCGCACTGACCGACTCTTTAAAATCATTGGAGTTTTTAATCAGGTTGACCGACAAATCATTCAAGGCAGTCTTGAATAAATCGAATTGTTTATTTTGAACGTTACTATTTTCGGCGATTCTGTTTAACAGGGTATCTTGCATGGATTTGAAAATATCATTCATTTCTCTGCGATTTTCCGTACTGATTTCGCGTAATTCCTTGCGCGATTCGGCAAAGCTTTGCTTGATTGTTTCTTCATGCTGTTGAAACAGTTGTTGTAAATCATTTTGTAATAAGTTGGAGCCATTATCTAAAAAACTATTAAAGCGCTTAAAAACAATCAATAGCAAAGAAAAGATAATGGCTAATAACAAGCCAACGATTAGAAAAGCAACTAGAAAAGGTAAAGTCATATAATTAAGTGTCTAATCGTCAAAATGGCTCACATCCAACCGTTAAAAGCTTGCACCATTACTTTATCGCCGGCGGCAATATGAGTATCCGCATCCGGCAGGATGATAAAGCAATTGGCAAGCGACATGGAAAGTAAAATTCCCGAACCCTGATTCCCGGTCTTGCTGACGATCAGACTGCCATCTTCAGCTTGACTCAAAATGCCGCGCTGGTATTCAGTTCTTCCGGCTTTCTTTTTTAGAGCGGAGGTTGTGGTAGCCATTAAAGTGAGTGGCTGGGTAGGTGTTTCAGCGGCCAAATGCTGTAATGCCGGGATCAGCAACTGAAAAAAACTAACCATCACTGCGACAGGATTTCCCGGTAAGCCGAAAAACCAGGCGTTGCCAATTTTGCCAAAGGTCAAAGGCCGCCCTGGTTTTGAGGCGATTTTCCAAAAGTTAATGTTGCCCAGCTCACTTAAGACTTGCCGCACATAATCCGCCGCGCCTACTGAAACACCGCCGGAAGTAATGATAATATCATGATCAATTGCTGCTGTTTGCAAGGCGGAATGTAACGCATGCGGATCATCGCGAACTACGCCCATATCGGTAATCAGGCAATGCTGATGCAGTAACATTGCATGCAAGGTATAACGATTGCTGTCGTATATTTCACCTTCTTGTAAAGTTTGGCCAATGCTGCGTAATTCGTCCCCGGTAGAAAAAAAAGCTACGCGCAGGCGGCGCATCACGGAAACTTCAGTTAAACCCAAAGATGCAAGTAAGCCCAAATCGGCAGCCCTGATGCGCCGGCCACGTTTTAAGACAATTTGTCCCTGATGAATATCTTCGCCGGCATGACGAACATTGTCGCCCGGCCTGGTACGGCTATCAAGGCGAATTGATGATTCGTCCAGAACTTCTACATGCTCCTGAGGAATCACAGTATCCAAGCCTTTCGGCAACATTGCCCCAGTCATAATTCGTATGCATTCGCCGCTAAGACAGGCTCCTGAAAACGGATGTCCGGCAAAACTACTGCCAATCACCCGTAATTCGCGGATGCCGTCTGCAGGCAGATCGCCGGCATTGACGGCATAACCATCCATTGCAGAGTTGTTGTGGGCCGGAACATTCATTGTGGCCGAAATATTTACGGATAGAATGCGGTCTAAAACTTGTAACAGAGGCAGAGTTTCGGTTTCCGTGTCTGCAATAGGACTGATTGCAGTTAGAATACGCTGCAAGGCAACATCAGCGGGTAATGCGTCAGGATCGCGGTCATCACAGCAAAAAGCGGGGGCGTGTATCATGGTAATAGTCGTCTTTGAATGAAAATATTAATTATTCAGCCATGCAGAATAACAGGGTAGCTTGATAGGTCAAGTCAGGAGAATCTTAACTTATGCAAATAATATTTTTAGTTTAAGAAGAATCTGTTAAATATTTTTATTGGTTTATGCTTAAGTAATTAAATTGTCATGTTAGCAATTTAGATTAACTTCGTAGATGATAGTGGAATGTAAACCATGAATTTTTTTTCGGTAGATTCTTACCTGATTGCAATTAAAGATGCCAAAAGGCAGAGATTGGACATAGAAGAATCGGTTTTTACGGTAAGACGCTTGTTAAGTGAGGTTCAGCCTGTCACAGCCGATACCCGTTGCGTCACCGTTCTTGATAATTTTATTCGTAATCAGGAGCTTTCCGCTGTTGCCATAGTGGACGTTAATCATCAGCCTATAGGCATTGTGGATCGAGGCAGAATTACCGAGATTTTCCTTAAGCCTTATTCCCGTGATTTGCTGCATAAAAAGCAAATTACCGAAATCATGGACACTAGTCCTGTTGTGGTGGATATTAACGCCAATATTGACGATGTTGCTCAAATTATCATAGATGCCGGAATGCGGCATATGGTTAACGGTTTTATTATTTTGGAAAAAGGCGTTTATGTCGGTATGGCGACGGGTCATGCTCTGTTGGAAGAAATTACCCATAGACGGCAGCGTGAACTATACATGCTGGCGCATTACGATCAGCTTACCGGCTTACCGAATAGGCTGTTGTTTAATGACCGCTTGCAGCAGACTTGTCAAAATACCAGCAGAAACAACAAATTGCTGGCCTTGGTATTTGTTGATTTAGATCACTTTAAATACGTTAATGACAGTATGGGGCATAGTTTTGCCGATCAACTGCTTCGTATAGTTGCAGAGCGCTTGCTGTCTAGCGTTAGACAATCAGACACTGTCGCCAGGCTAGGCGGTGATGAATTTGTCATTATCTTGCAGAATTTGGACAACGAACACGATGCTGCCGAAGTCGTGTCGGGACTTGCTCTAAAACTGCGCGAACCCATGCCGATTTATGGGCGGGAAATTTTGATCACCGCCAGCATGGGGATGGCATTTTACCCCCTGCACGATAAATCTATAGATGGTCTAATTCGTAAGGCCGATATGGCCATGTATGAGGTCAAGCAACGCGGCAGAAACGATTATCTGATTTATTCCAGTGATATGGATCAAGGTAATATTGATCGTATGTCTCTTGAAAGCCAGTTGAGAATGGCTTTGGAGAAAGCAGAGTTATCTGTCCATTATCAACCGCAAATAAGGCTTTCCGATCATAAAGTGATTGGGGTTGAGGCGCTCTTACGCTGGAATCAACCGCAACTAGGCATTGTGTCGCCGGCCACCTTTATCCCTATTGCCGAAGAAACCGGAATGATAGTGCCAATAGGCGAATGGGTTTTAAGAGAGGTTTGCCGTCAGCATTTAAGTTGGGTAAACCAAGGAATACCCATGTTGAGGATGGCTGTCAACATTTCAGCCGTACAATTCCGCCAGCAACAATTTAACTCACTGGTCAGCAGGATTATTGAAGATACCGGTATAGACCCGCAGTATCTTGAGCTGGAATTAACCGAAAGTGTGGTGATGAGTCACGCTGAACATGCGGTGCAAGCGTTCCAGGAGTTACGAGAGCTGGGCATTAAATTGTCCATAGACGATTTCGGCACAGGTTATTCAAGTTTAAGCTATTTGCGTAAATTCCCTATTGATCGCATCAAAATTGATCAATCTTTTATTCGTTATATTAATATTACTCCGGCAAACGAAGCCATTGTTAGAGCAATTATTGCATTAGGAAACAGTCTGGGTCTGGAAACTCTGGCGGAAGGTGTGGAGAGCCAGGATGAACTTGAGTGTATTACCAGCTATCAATGCCATGAAGTGCAAGGTTATCATTTTGCCAGACCTATGCCTGAAAAAGAATTTGCCGATTGGTTTAAGCAATATGCAGCGTAAACTGTCCGGAATATAGCCTCCACTTTTTCAGCCATCCGGTAATTTCAGGCAAATCTTGTTTTATGAAACCAGTCGGCTGCCAGGAAAACTACCAGGCAACCCCATCCAAAGCAGCTACCAAAAATCAAAAAAAGCCTAACGGATTAATATCGTAACTAACCAGCACATTTTTGGTCTGCTGATAATGATCCAGCATCATTTTATGGTTTTCTCGGCCAACCCCGGATTTTTTATAACCTCCAAATGCAGCATGAGCAGGGTAATGATGATAGCAATTTACCCAAACCCGGCCGGCTTGAATGCCCTTACCCATACGGAAAGCAAGGTTGGTATCTCTTGTCCATACCCCAGCCCCCAAACCAAAATGTGTATCATTGGCTATGGCCAACGCTTCTGCTTCGTCCTTAAATGTGGTGACGGCAAGCACTGGTCCGAAAATTTCCTCCTGAAAAATACGCATAGTGTTGTCACCTTTCAAAATGGTGGGTTCGATGTAAAAACCTTCTGCGAAGTCATTGCCCACGTTGGCGATATTACCGCCAATTAAAACTTCGGCGCCTTCATCTTTGCCAATTTGTACGTAACTTAAAATTTTATCAAACTGCTGCTTGGAGGCCTGTGCTCCTACCATGGTTTCAGTATCAAGAGGATTGCCACGTTTGATTGTTTTGGCGCGCGCTATCACCTTGCCGATAAATTCTTCGTATATGGATTCCTGGACCAACAATCTGGATGGGCAAGTACAGACTTCACCCTGATTAAAAAATGCCAAAATGGCGCCTTCAATACACTTGCTGATATAAGCATCTTCATGATTCAGAATATCGGCAAAAAAGATATTTGGTGATTTACCTCCTAACTCAACGGTAGAAGGAATAATATTTTCCGCGGCGCATTTCAAAATATGAGATCCTACCGGAGTTGAGCCGGTAAAAGCTATTTTGGCAATTCTAGTGCTGGTCGCCAATGCTTGACCGGCTTCCGCACCGTATCCGTTAACAATATTAACCACTCCGGGCGGCAATAGATCGCCAATGAGTTCCATCAACACCAAAATAGAAACCGGTGTCTGTTCGGCGGGCTTCATGACGACACAATTTCCTGCGGCTAAAGCCGGAGCCAGTTTCCAGCAAGCCATCAACAGCGGAAAATTCCAGGGGATAATTTGAGCAACCACGCCTAATGGTTCATGATAATGATAAGCAATGGTATGTTCGTCTATTTCGCCTATCGAACCTTCTTGCGCCCGAATGCAGCCGGCAAAATATCTAAAATGATCAACTGCCAGTGGAACATCAGCCGCCAGAGTTTCCCGAACTGCCTTGCCGTTATCCCAGGCTTCGGCAACCGCCAGTGTTTCCAGATGCTGTTCTATTCGATCAGCAATTTTTAACAAAATATTCGAACGTACTGTGACGGAAGTTTTGGCCCAATTTTGTTTAGCGGTATGAGCTGAGTTCAAAGCCAATTCAATATCTTCAGCGCTTGATCTTGGAACTTCGCAAAACTTTTTGCCGTTAACCGGACTAATATTGTCGAAATAACTGCCTTTAACCGGAGCAATCCATTTGCCGCCAATGAAATTTTCATAACGGTTTTTAAAGTTTATTTTACTATTGGCTTGATTAGGTTCGATATACAGCATGCATTTCTCCTCAATGGGCGCTTTTGATTGTTAATTATATGTTATGCCAAAAACAATCGACATAACAAATGCCTCATAGTTTCTATTTTTAAAATGCTTATTTTGTTTTGGCTGAATTAACAAAAAATCACAAAACTTTAAACCGCATAAACTGAAACGCCTTGAATTATCATATAATTCACGCTTAGACCTAATGATACTAATTGCGTAGGCAATTCTTTCGCGGTCTCTATTAAACTTTTGATTAAATAAGTTTTATTTTCTTACGAAAGCGCCTTTCACCTTTTATACAACCTATAACCCAACATTTTAAATAAATCATGAATATACTCATCGTCGGCAGTGGTGGCCGTGAGCACGCGTTGGCCTGGAAAGTCAAACAATCCTCTAAAGTCAAAGCCGTCTATGTCGCACCCGGCAATGCCGGAACCGCTTTGGAGTCAGGCATTCACAATGTCGAAATTTCGGTAGAGGACATTGCCGGATTACTGAACTTTGCCCAAGCCCGTGAAATCGCTTTGACCATAGTCGGACCGGAAGTTCCGTTGGTAAAAGGGATAGTCGATCAATTCACTGCCGCGGGCCTGGCCTGCTTTGGCCCAACCGCCCAAGCTGCGCAATTGGAAGGCTCCAAATCATTTTGCAAAGATTTTATGGCGCGTTACGGAATCCCAACTGCCGAATATCAAACCTTTACGGAAAGTCAGGCAGCTATTGCCTATATTCGCCAAAAAGGCGCTCCCATAGTTGTCAAAGCTGATGGTTTGGCGGCCGGTAAAGGCGTTATTGTCGCCCAAACCGAACAACAAGCTATAGACGCAGTTGAGGATATGCTATCCGGAAACAGTTTCGGTGAAGCAGGTTACCGTGTTGTCATCGAAGAGTTTCTGGAAGGTGAAGAAGCTAGCTTCATTGTGATTGCTGACGGTCAACATGCCCTGCCTATGGCAACATCTCAGGACCATAAAGCCAGAGACAATGGTGATACCGGCCCAAATACCGGAGGCATGGGCGCATATTCTCCCGCACCGGTGGTTACCCCGGAAATTCATCGGCGGGTCATGGCGGAAGTTATTAATCCCACTCTCGAAGGCATGCGGGAAGATGGAAACGAATATACCGGGTTTCTTTATGCCGGCCTGATGATCAGCAAAAAAGGCGATATTAAAGTGCTGGAATACAATTGCCGCTTTGGAGACCCGGAAACGCAGCCCATCATGATGCGTTTAAAATCTGATCTGGTGGAATTATGCCAAGCCGCCTTAAACAAAACCCTGAATCAAATTCAGACGGAATGGGATCTGCGTCCGGCATTAGGCGTGGTGATGGCGGCAGGCGGCTATCCTGACGAATATGTCAAAGGTCAGGTGATTACCGGCTTAACAAGCGAAATTTCCGACGATGCCAAAATTTTTCATGCCGGCACCAAGCAACAAGGCCGGGATATCATTACCAATGGCGGCAGAGTACTATGTGCTTGCGCCTTGGGCGAAACTCTTGCCCATGCCCAGTCTCAAGCTTATCAGCTATGCAGCCGAATTAGCTGGCAAGATAGTTTCTATCGTACCGATATAGGTTTTAAAGCGTTATGAGCTTTGCCGCCGCTTTGCTTTCTTAGCTTGTCGGCGGCAAATTTCAAAGTTTTTTGCGGGTAAATTGCCGGGTTGTTTGTGCTGCGACATAAATCTAAAAAAACAGGAATTTTTCCTTTATGAATAGGAGTAGGCTTTTTCAAAATTTTTGGCAGGTAAATTTTGAGTGAGCAAGGAATTATTCATGGGTGTCCATCTTTTCCCAATACAGCTATTGCTGGCGGTTTTAACCTTAATGCTGAGCGCCGCGCCGCTACGCGCAGAAACTGATGAAAACGCCGGCGTAACCACTCCGGAAAAGACTTTGCCGCAACCATCTCAAACCAATCAGGATAATGATGACGCCACCGCTAAACCGGCGCATACGCTTGATGCCTTTGAACTGCCGGAAGTAGAAGTAGTCAGCACTACGCCGATCGGTTCTACCGGGCTGATCTTAAAGAAAGTTCCCGGTAATGTGCAGTCAGCGGAAGATGAGGAAATCAACCGGCATGAAGCCATGTCTTTGCCGGATTTCATGAACCGCCGTCTGCAAAGCGTTAACATCAACGATACTCAAAATAATCCTTATCAACCGGATATAACTTATCGCGGTTTTACCGCTTCACCTGTATTGGGCACGCCAATAGGCATTTCCGTTTATCAGGATGGCGTTCGCGTTAACGAAGCCTTTGGCGATACCGTAAACTGGGACTTGATCCCACAAATCGCCATAGCCAATATGGACATGATGCCGGGCTCCAATCCTTTATATGGCTTAAATACCCTTGGCGGGGCTTTATCGGTCAGAACCAAAAGCGGCTTCAGCCATCCGGGATTTAGCGCCCAAGCCTATGGCGGCTCATACGGACGTCAGGCATATCAGGCGGAAACCGGCGGTTCACATGATAAATTCGATTGGTATTTTGCGGGCAACATTTTCGATGACGATGGCTGGCGGCCTTATTCCGCAACCAGTGTCAATCAGGGTTTTGGCAAGGTAGGTTGGCAAGACGACATGACCGATATAGATTTATCATTCACTTATGCCGGTAATAATCTGAATGGCGTCGGCCCCACACCGCGGGAGATGTTACAGCAAAACTGGGCATCAATTTTTACAGCGCCTGACGTTACCAAAAACACGTTGTATTTTGTAAACTTAAAAGCCAGCCATAGTTTTACCGATTACTTGCAATTAAGCGGCAACGCCTATAATCGCAACAACGATAATTACAGTTTAAATAGTAATACCAGCAATTGTACCTATGCCAGTCTGACTTTGTGTACTGATGGCGTGACGCAACCTGCCTATTTTCAAGCCAGTGAAGCCAGACAAAACGGCACAGGGGTTAATCTGCAATTGACCTCCGATTACAAGATATACCATCACGAAAATCAGTTGGTAGTCGGCGGCGGCTACAATTATGCTAAAACCCATTTTACTTCTGCGGCTCAAAGCGCCATCTTCACCCCCAGTTATTACGAGATTGCCACAGAACCATTAGGAGACACTAATTATGGCCCTACTGTCAACATCACCGGCCAGAATCGCTATTCCAACGTGTTTGCCACTGATACTTTCTCGGTTTTTAACTGGATGCATCTCAATGCTTCAGTAAACTGGCTACAGGCGCAGGTCTACACTATCGATCAGCTCAATACCGCCAGTGATCCAAACTGGCTGGGTAATAATGTGCACTTTCAACGTGTCAATCCGTCTGCGGGTTTTACCGTTAATCCCTTTGAAGCTTTGTCGTTTGATAGCCCGCTAAAGGATTTGACGGCTTATTTCAATTATAACGAAGGTTTTCGAGCGCCAACCACAATAGAGCTGGCCTGCGCCAACCCCAGTGCGCCGTGCAGTCTACCCAACGGCTTTGTCTCTGATCCAAATCTAAAGCCAGTGGTTTCTCATACCATGGAAAGCGGTTTGCGCGGCAAGTTAAGTCAAAACATAAAATGGAATTTTGCAATTTATCAGACCATTAACAACAATGATATTTTGTATTTAAATGCACCGGTTAACAGTCCAAACGTGGGTTATTTTAGCAATGTTGGCACCACCAGACGCCAGGGTCTGGAACTGGGTCTAAACGGTATAGTGCTGGACAGTTTAAACTGGTATTTAAGCTATGGTTTTGTTGACGCAACTTACCGTTCTACGATGCAACTCAATAATGCATATGGGGCGGAAAATGTTGTTCCCGGCGATAAAATACCAGGCATTCCACAAAATACTTTGAAAGTTGGCGGGGAGTATGAGTTTTTCAAAAACTTTTTCTTCGGCGGCGATATGCAATATGTTTCCAGCCAGTATGCCCGTGGCGATGATCAGAATATTTACGCGCAAATCCCCGGCTATACCTTGGTCAATCTTAATAGCCGATACGTACTGACCAAGCACATGGAGCTGTTTGCCATGGGACGGAATATTTTTGACAATCACTATGTTTCCATGGGGCAAATGGGCAACAATTTTTTGACTAATCAAGCCACGCAATTTCAGGGGCCTGGTTCACCGGCTACCGGCTATGCCGGGGTGCGCATACGTTGGAACTAATCCAAACTGAAAAATCCGATTTTTGCGATTCGTGATCATTGTTCGGTCAATCTAAGGAAAGCTAGCCATGTTTTGATTTTGCGATGATACTAAGCATATTTTTTGAGCATAATCATGAGCCTGCGTCACCAGATTATCTATCGAATTTTATTATCTTCCCTCTGCATATTAATATTGGGAAGCGGTGTGGCAGTCTGGCAGGCCAGACAGTCGGTAGAGAAAGAGGTCGACGCCTCCGTTCATCTGGCTTTACAACTAATTACTCTGAGTGTCGCCGATGCGCCGTTATTTCAACGTGTTGAAGATTTATCGCATTTTCGCAGTTTGCAGCAAACTCGCCATCTCAGCATTCAATTGCAAAAACCTGATGGTCAAATCGTAAACTTTACCGGAGATACCGAACCCAGCGACCCGGAAGCGATGCCGCCCGCATGGTTTATCCGTTTAGTACAGGGCCAGTATCCCAAGGTAGAGCATCAGATTAAAACCAGGGACGGTAAGATGCTGACTCTGCTGATTCATGCCCAGCCGCTGGATGAAATTACTGAAGTCTGGCAGGAAACTTTGGTGTTTTTAAGTTTGATTTTACTATTAAATATCGTCACATTTGTCGCAGTAAACCTGGTATTTAACAAATCATTAAAATCGATTACCGAGATAGTCAATGTTTTGGAGGAAATTGAATCCGGCCGCTATCAACATAAATTACCGGCTTTTGCCATTGAAGAATTCGATAACATTGCCAAAGCCGTCAATCATATGATGGTTGAGTTGGAGAAGACCAGGCAGGAAAACCGGGCGTTAACCCAACACTCTTTGACCATACAGGAGGACGAGCGGCAACGGCTTTCTCAGGAACTGCACGATGAATTCGGGCAATCGTTAACCGCCATCAAAGTCATGGCGGTCACAGTCGGACGCCAAACTGCCAATGCCGAAAAAATTACCGCCTCAATCATGGGAATTTGTGATCATTTGATGGCTGTGGTTAGAACCATGATGCAGCAACTGCATCCCTTAGTGCTAACAGAACTGGGATTAAAAGCAACACTGGATGAAATGGTTAATCAATGGTCTGAACGCAATCCCAATCTTAATCTAGCCATAAATTGCAGTGACGAGGTGGATGATATTGATAAAAACATTATTATCCAAACATTTAGAGTGATTCAGGAAGGTCTGACCAATGTTGCCCGCCATGCTCAAGCGCATCTGGTCACTGTTGATCTGGAAATTCAGGATAGTCCGCAAGTATCGCTACAGCTTAAAATACAGGATGACGGTCAAGGTTGTGATTTAAGCAATCTTAACCGCGGCTTTGGTTTGTTAGGGATAAAGGAACGCATTAAATCCTTAAATGGGGAAATTAATCTGTTGTCTAAACCCGGAGAAGGCATGACTATCACGGCATTGATACCTTTAGTATGAGCGGCAAAACCACCATCATTTTGGCTGACGATCATGCCGTAGTACGCGCCGGGTTCCGCATGTTGCTGGCAACTTGCGACAGCATAGAAGTCATTGCGGAAGCTTCCAAGGGTGAACAGGCCATACAGCAATATCAGGAATTGCAACCGGATATCCTGATTATGGATTTAGCCATGCCCGGTATAGGCGGGCTGGAAACTATCCGCAGAATCCGGCAAAGACACGTTGAGGCTTTGATACTGGTATTAAGCGTTTACCATGAGCAGGTTTACGTCAATCGGGCTTTAAGCGCCGGGGCCAAAGGCTATATTACCAAGAACAGCGCCCCGGAAATGCTTTTTGAAGCCATCCATGCCATTATGCAGGGCAAATGTTTTGTCGAAAAAGGTTTGCAAAGCATCAACAGCAGCTTAACAGGCCCCAGCGATTATCAGCGGGTGGTGGCGGAATTTTCAGAACGCGAATTTGATGTGTTTAGAATGCTGGCTGCGGGCATGACTGTGCATAATATTGCAGGTCAACTTTGTTTGGGGTATAAAACGGTCGCCAATTACGCTACCCAAATCAAGAAAAAACTTAAAGTAAACAATATTCTGGAGCTGGTAAACATAGCGGAAGAGCTAGGGATTACTCAGCATTAGTCAGGCTAGCGTCTATGATAAGCTGCCGATTTAAGGCAAATTCATTTTACATTTTTTCTAAAATCAGATAATTTTAAACGCTAATCAAATCGGAGCTCCTCATGTCAGGATTTTTTTCAAAACAACGGATAATCGCAAGTCCGGGCTTTAACCGCTGGATGGTGCCGCCCGCAGCACTTTCAGTTCATCTTTGCATAGGACAAGCCTATGCATTTAGCGTATTTAACGACCCTCTTAGCCGCTTAATCGGCATGACCAGTTCTGCACCGGAAGACTGGAAATTAACCACGCTGGGCTGGATTTTTAGTTTTGCCATTGTATGCTTAGGGCTTTCCGCGGCTTTTGGCGGCAAATGGCTGGAAAAAGTCGGCCCAAGGCTGACCATGTTTGTGGCTGCTTGCTGTTTTGGCGGCGGTTTCTGGATTTCCGCTCTGGGCGTGTCATTACATCAGATCTGGCTAATTTATTTGGGCTATGGGGTTATAGGCGGCATAGGCTTGGGTCTAGGCTATGTCTCACCGGTTTCAACATTGATCAAATGGTTTCCTGACCGGCGCGGAATGGCAACCGGCATGGCGATCATGGGTTTTGGCGGGGGTGCGATGATAGGCGCGCCGCTGGCGGTGTTACTGATGGATCAATTCAAATCTGCAACTTCGGTCGGCGTTGCCGAAGCATTTATGGTGATGGGCAGCATTTATTTCGTTTCCATGCTGGTCGGCGCTCTGACTATACGCATCCCGCCTCCGGACTGGAAACCGGCAGACTGGGAACCGCCAGTTGTTCAAAACAAAATGATTACCAACAATCATGTGCACATCGATCAGGCTTTAAAAACCCCGCAGTTTTATTTGTTATGGATAGTATTGTGTTTTAATGTCAGTGCCGGTATCGGGGTGTTGGGGCAGGCCTCTGTGATGATTCAGGAAACGTTTAAAGGTACCGTCACTCCTGCAGCAGCGGCCGGATTCGTCGGTTTGCTGAGTTTATTCAATATGGCCGGGCGATTTTTCTGGTCTTCCACTTCCGATTTCCTGGGGCGGAAAAATACGTATTTCGTATTTTTTGCGTTGGGCGCTGTTTTGTATTCTACAGTACCCAGCATGGGCATGAGCGGCAACATGGTTTTATTCGTATTGCTATACGCCATTATCATGAGTATGTATGGCGGTGGCTTTGCCACCATACCGGCCTATCTGGCCGATATTTTTGGAACCCTTTACGTCGGCGGCATCCATGGCCGGCTATTGACCGCCTGGGCAACGGCAGGTGTGCTGGGACCGGTATTGGTCAACTATCTTAGGGAATATGAAATTGGGCAGGGCGTCGCCAAGGCGGAAGCCTACAATATGACCATGTACATCATGGCCGGTATTTTATTGCTGGGCCTTGTCGCCAATTTACTGATACGTCCGGTACATGAAAAACACCATATAAACGACGAGTTTGATGAACTTGACGGCGCATTTCCGCGGGAAGAAACTTAAAAAGGCAGGCCACAAACATGAATAATCAGGAAGAAACCAATAAACCCACCCCGCTGATACGCGTCATCGCTTTTTGGTTGTATGTTGGTATACCGCTGGCTTGGGGAGTGTGGTCCACTGTCAAAAAAGCTTTAGCTTTGTTTAACTAAGTTGGCTTAAAGCATGGGTAGTTAGTTACAGCAAAGGGCTATAGGATGCCGCCGACGCAAGGAGGCGCATCATTTTAAAGCCAAGCCACTCTGATGACTAATTCGCTTATTGTTGTTTTTTTGAATTAGGCTTACAAAAAAACGACTGAACACTACCAGTGTTTTGAAATTAATTAAAAAAACACGCTAACCTTACTTCAATTACGCGATATCTTAATCCCCCTTATAAACAGTTAACATCCGTACTATACTAAAATTTTAAGTACGCAATTTTAGTGGATTTAATCGGATCTTAACTCATGACAGACCAAGTAAAGGATTATATCGCCCATATCCGTAAAACCGATCAAGCTATTCAAACCTTGTCTGTACATCTTCTAGAAGTTGCAGAAAAAAGTAAAATTTACGCTGCAAAAATCAATGCAAAAGAAGTCGGAGAACTTATCGGTTTGCTACATGATTTTGGTAAATACAGTGAGGCCTTCCAAACCTATATCCGTACCGAAACGGGGTTACTGGAGCCGGATTCGGACGAGCCAAGCAAAAAAGGAAAAATTGATCACTCCACTGCTGGAGCGCAATGGGTTTGGCAAGCACTAGCAAATTATGGCAAAAATGGTGAAGGTAAATTGTGTGCACAGATTATGGCCTTGTGTATCGCGTCTCACCATAGCGGGTTAATTGATAATTTACCCGCAGATGGTGAACTAAATCTGTTCAAAAAACGTATTGAAAAACCTGATGACCAAACTAACCAATATGAATGCAAGCAAAAAGCAGATAGAAATATCCTGCAAAGAGCAGAAGTTTTAGCGAAGCCAGCGTTATTGCAAGACATGCTTAAACGCTTGCAAACTCTCAGCACTGAGTCGGCTACAATAACGCATTTTAATATTGGTTTTTTAACACGATTTTTATTCAGTTGTTTGATTGATGCTGACCGTATCAGCAGTGCTGATTTTGAATATGAGAAAAATGTCCATTATCGTCAACGTACAACTCACGATTGGGATATGGCTGTTGATCGTTTGGAACAGCACTTACAAAAACTAACGATTAAACCATCCGACCAAATTGGCCCTATCGATGCAATACGCAAGCAAATTTCTGATGCCTGTTACCAACGGGCAAACCACGTACAAGGTATTTATACACTAACTGTTCCGACTGGTGGAGGTAAAACACTCGCTAGTCTACGATATGCATTACACCACGCCAAACAACACAAACTAGAGCATATTATTTACGTTATTCCTTATACATCAATCATTGAGCAAAACGCTAGAGTTATTCGCGACATTGTAGAGCATAAACAGGATGCGTTTCCGTATGTGTTAGAACACCACAGTAATCTAGAACCAGAAACCCAAACTTGGCGCAGCAAACTAGCCGCTGAAAATTGGGATGCACCGATTATTTTG
>CAVUMJ010000302.1:0-9301 GCA_963741375.1 uncultured Pseudomonadota bacterium | reverse complement strand
CGGGATAGGGCTTGAAAACAATGGTCGTAGTTGCTCATTCAGGGAGACGATGGTTTGGGCCGTAGATTTAATCAAGAGTAGCACGCAGGATGAGTAGATCGCAACTGAAACCTGAGTCTCGACCATCGGTTGTCGGCCGTAACCGGCCTTACAAAATTTTCTATAGTTGTCATTGAAATCGGGGTAAACAGACGTACAGCCAAGCTATCCTATAACCCGCCTCTTGTTTTTAGGAGCCATTTCTTTCTCAGCTATTCCTCATTGCTTTTTCAAATGCTGACAGTCATCGGTCGCAACATTCTTTAATGGAAATTACTTCTAGGGCATCGGTAGAGCGTATGCCGGTATCATTCGTTATAAAGAATTTACATCCGGCTTTAAGAGCGGTGGCATAATGAAGGGCATTGATTAACTTCATCCCGGTTTCCGCTCGTAATCTTGCCGCGGTATCAAATACAGCACTATCATGGGTAAGCACTTGTAAAAAATTTTCCCTCATAAAAAATGCTTTCCCACGGGCAATTTCGATTTCATTCCTTGTGCGATAAGGGTAGACCATCAATTCAGCAACAGCCGCATCCCCAGTACAACCAAAAACTTCATTACGGTCACAGGCTAGTATTATTTGGGAAACGACGGTTATATAAGGCTCTGTCCTATCAAAGAAGTAAATTAAAAAATTCGCATCAAAATAAATACGTTGCCCTAGTATTTTTGCAAGCAGTGCGTCTACTTTGCCCATTCGTTATGAAGGTTATGAATGGTTGTCTCAAATTCTTGTGCCGTTTTGCCCCAAGCACCGGAAAACAACCCGGCATAGGACAGCACATCGTCTTTGTTAAGGTTCGGGTTTATCGGTTTAAAAATAATGACCCCGTTCATGTAATTCACATCGAATTTACAATTTTCTGTCAGGTGAGCTTGTTCTACAATGCTTGCAGGGATGGTCACTTGATTTTTGCCACGCATCTTCACTTCAGGCATAATAACCTCCATAGAGTAGGAAAGTAAGAAATACAAAACCATTTCCTACTAATTATAAAGGGGGTATTGAGCTGATGTCAAAGTGATAGTCAACCAATACAGGTAGCGTTTAAACAAACGACAAATATTTTCATGACTGCGTATTTGTTAATATACATCTCGCTATGGCTTTAATACATTTTACACAATCAGGAGCTAAACAAGAGGCAGCAGTGAGACGGGCAATCATCAGCGTTGAGCCGGATTATTTTGCCTGGCCAGCCGAGATACAGGAACGTTACAGGGCTACCATGTCTGATAAAGACCGCCTCCGCATTCGCCAAGTATTGCTCAAAGTACTTTTTGACATCAAAACCACTAGCCGTGATGACTTAGAAGCGGCACTTGATTGTTTCAACGATGAGCAGTACTTGCTGTTGAACAGCGCTATGCTTCAACTTACGGGGATAGGTGATGACTATATATTCCTGAATGAAAGTATGGCTGAAAACACTAACCTACTCGATTACGGGACAATTTACGATTACGACTACGCCGACCATCTTTTTCAGGAATCCATGCGCCAAAAGGATGATTCCGCCTATATTGCTAAATCCTATAGGGGCACCCTATATTATCGGTGGGCTCGGTTACAAATCAATGGGGTATTCCATTATGCCAATCTCTGCATACTGGCAGGTTACCAGTATTGCAAACTCGAAGAATTCGGCTTCGATAAAATCAATGAGATGATCCCCCATGAGTATGTTGACGGCAAAAACCACGGCAAACGGGAAGGTAAAGGGTCTATTTTTGACCTACGGGTCGATGCCGGCGGCCTTGAAGCGCAGTTGGATGAGCTGAAAGACCGGTATTACAAATATTTGTTTTCACGCAGCGAATCGATATTAGACGACTTTGACGCCAAAGCGCCGAAACGGGTATATCTGGTCGATGTCAGCAGGGGATCCGAACCGCACATAGATATTATCTTTACCGACAAAAGTGCATTGCAAGCCGTAAATTTTCGGCAGTTCATGAATGATTGCCAAGCCATCAAGGGTAATTCCGTGGAGTTGACGGAATTGATTGAAAAGGAGTATCAGGAGGCACTTGACTTTCTTGAGAAGTCTCATCTGGACATAATTACGAATTTCGACCCAAAGGTCGTAAAACTTCGGAAGAAAAAGAAGATTATAATATCCGATGACGCAGCGAGAGACTTGCTTTAACAGAACGTCCATTATGGGCAGCATCAGTTTCGTACTGCAAGTTCTGGTGGAGGTGATCCCGCTCCCGGTGAAAAAGGGTTTTTGATTTTATCCATACTAATTTCTTTTATATCTATTTATTCATATTTATACTATTAAAACCGCATATTCTAGCCCGCGTAGCTTAGATTAGCGTAATCGGAGGAATGATGGCATCACTTTCGTACTAAATTCCTTAAACAAAAAACCAGGTTCAGCCATGACGACACATCAGCAAAGCACGCAAGCGTTAATAGAAAAAATACAATCGCTCCCGTCCGACCGCATCGAGGAAGTGGAAGATTTTGTGGATTTTTTGAAAGCTCGGACAGAACATAAAAAAAAGACTGTTACCCATAAACAAGCACCGGATTTTCCTGTCATCAGTGTCGGCGTATGGCCTGATAATTTAAGTTTACACAGGGAAGACATATATGGCGATGATGGCCGTTGATACGCTATTTTTGGATACCAACACCCTGATTTATGCCAATGTCATTGAAGCGCCACCCATCAACGAGCACTGACCGCAATCAATAATGCCCGTCAGGCGGGCCGGACAATGTGGATTAGTCGTCAGGTCATCCGTGAATACTTGACCACACTCACCAGACCTCAGACCTTCGGACAACTGCCGAAGACCACCGTACTGGCACAAGTTGAGCAATTTATCAACCAATTTGAAGTGGCGGACGATACCATCGCCGTTACTAGGCAACTGGTCACTCTGATGGAGAACCATCAGGTCGGCGGCAAACAAGTCCATGACGCCAATATCGTCGCCACAATGCTGGCTTATGGCATACCTTGCTTGCTGACCCACAATACCAGGGATTTTGAGCGGTTCATCGGTGTTATCAAAATCGAAGGTATTTGACATCCGGCCAGGGGTACTATAAAAAATCGTTTAACATGAATGTTTGAATATGGGACCCTTCTGCCCACTTGGCCCCCGGTGCGGGGCGGCACGAACAAAAGGTTATGCCTCTGCTACGCTGTCACGCCCCCCCCTACGGAGAGCCACAACCTATGCTGCCTTATCGTTGAGCGGAGCGAGAGACGCATCAGGAGTGCGACGACGAACGGTGTAGCACCGGCAATGAACAGTTCTCTGCAGCAGTTGATGCCCTTGTCTGTGAGCTGACCACTACGGTTGATCTGGTCGGGATGACCGGGCTCAAGCTTCGTAAGCAGGCCAGATTGTCTCAATACTGAAATCGCCGCGTTGGCTTGTTCCGCCTCTGTTCGAGCAGCAATAACCTGCCGCCGGAGCTTGCGCTTAAGGATCTCCAGTTCCTCAAGGTAGGTTCGCTCGGCCGCTTCAAATTGAAGGTCACGAAAGGTGAGCGAGAGCACAAACTTCTGCCCCATCTCAGAAGAAAGCTTCTTGCGGAAATACTGCACCCGCTTAACTGTGCTGTCTTCGTATCGCGCCGTATCGTTAGCAAGCCATATAGAAGTATATCGACCGGCATCACCTGTCAGGACATGCGTGTGGTGAGCAACAAGATTTCGATAGTCGATGAGCTCTTGCAACTCATCTGACTCATACTCGGATAGAACTCCAGCATCAACCAGTATTGCCCAAGCTTTCTTGTATAGCCCCTTAGTTCCGGGGGTGCGGAAGCCGACCACCCTCGGTGTAACCGAGCATTCGATCGGTAGCACGGATCGATTCCACGACAAACTGCTTGAGGTCTTCGACGTAGAACAGCATCAACACCATCTCCAAAGCCCGCCGCTTCAGTTCGTTCTTCTCGAGGGCGCTGAGGCGACTGCCGCGCGGATAGTGTTCTTTCATTAACTAAGGATAGATGTTTCGTCGAAGGCTTAACAAAGAATTAAATAGGGCTAGGTAGAACAACGAGAAATCCAGCAGATGCTTTGAAATAACGGAGTTTCTTTGCATTCAAACTGGCCTTTGAATTACAAAACTTATCTGCTTTGAAGCTTGGTTTCATTATCATTCAACCCAGCCTTTTGCAAACCCAACATTTGCTATCGTCAGTTTGCGGTCATTGGCAAAATTAGATGACTGGCTTTTTTGGGTCGAAGTTACCAATCGCCTTACGGGATAAGTTCAATGATTTTGTTAGTTATCGACGCTCAGCTTCCCATCCCTTGCAGGCCAAGGCAATGTAATCCGGAATGGGGTGGGCGCCAGTTCCGTAAGCGCTCATGGTGCGTGGCGTCATGCCCAATGCTTGAGTAGCCTCTGTTAATGACTACCCATGACGAATCCTCCAAGCAAGGAACGTACGCGTATCCTCGTCCGGCGCAGCTTGTTGCGTTGCTTCCAACCATAATGTTTCGGCTTTAATTTGAATGTCAAAGTCTGTCCATTCGACCGTCCATCCCTCACCGGGCATTACTGACAGCAGTATGCGTAAAAGCCAATGCATATCAAACATAAATATTATTAATCAATAAATTAACATACTTTGCTTGTCTCTTCAGGCAATTTCATCGATAATCAAAAAACTTGTTGCTCTTAATGTTTGTTGAGTTGTTTTTTGATCATTAACAATCCGTACAAGATTACGTCAACGAGTGCTTATTTTTATCCCGACTTAAGCGGGCAACCCAAAAGCGCAATACCTGAAGTAAATAGGGCGGCTGATGAAAGCTGCTACCTTCTTAAACTCGGTAAAAATTGTCTTTACAACTGGGCATCGTTTAAATTACAGGAGATACAAATGAATTCTTCAAATAGATCAACGTGTCGCGGCGCTTTCCTCATAACCCAATTTATAATTTATATATTCTTTCATAGTTCTAGTTTTGCTTCTACCGATACCTTTACAAAAACATTTCAGTCATCAACTGCTGCATTAGGCATCCCAACAGGAACTATTACATGGCAGACATCGGTAAGTCTGATAGTGCCGGTAACTGTCATGCCGGTTGGCTCTATAGAACCATTTACGATTGTTGGTAATGTTTCAAACAGTTCAACAGGACTCGGTTCTCTAACTTATAACGTTGCCACAGTATTTGGCACACCTACCTTTAATACAGGCAATGCTACAACATCGCAACCGTATGATTCCTCTATTACAGTTACCGGGGGCAAAGTATTTGTTGGCGCCGCCAATACTTGGAGTATAAGAGCACTCGATAACGTTTCATCCGGGACGACGTCATTTACAGGCACAATTGCTGGCGTTGGAGCAACTTATACAAGCTCGGTGCAAGGCGCGACTACTGCGGATTGGTTTGAGCCGATAGGCATTTCAAATCAGCAGGTGACTATAGAGAACCGTGTACTGAGCAGCAGTAACCATGGCGAGTTCACAGGCACTGGAGCCAGCTTTACAATTAACGGTTTTTTTCAGGATTTAGCAGCTGGTACAGATACAATCAGTTTCTCGTCTTTAGCTAACTATTTAATTTATGGCGCTCTTTCCGGTTTTAATGTCAATGATGTAATTGCTAGTACGTCGGCAATAAGTCTGTCTGTACCGATTACATCTGTAGCCTCAGTGCCAGTTCCGGCGTCATTTTGGTTGTTTGGCGCCGGGATATTGGGTTTTCTTGGCTTAAAGCGGCGCGGCAACATTGAGTAGGATTATTCGGGGCATTCGGCCATTTTGAGGGGGATCTATATTAAATCCAGTTATATGCGTCTACGGAATATCAATAAAAACGGTCTGCTCACCGAAAACTTATGGGCGCGAGGTCGAGAGCGCGGGTTCGGTTCTAACAATCCCTGATACGCCGGACAGTTTGCGCAGCAGCATGTATTTTGTTTTGATATTCCTTGTCTTCAATATCATAGCGAGACAAACAGCGTAATGGCATTTGGCGGCTTGGTGATCACTAACCTGTTACCCACTGGGATTTTACATCGCGACTGGCATCTTTCTCGGCCAGTAAAAAATCCCCCTTGCCCCCGCATTTGACCCGATACATTGCTTCGTCGGCTCGGTGGATCATGTCGGAGACGGTCATTCCTTCATAGGGAAATATACACAAGCCTATGCTTGCCCCAATGCTTATTTCGGCAGGAATTTCTGAAAAAGGGGTGCTGCTAAATTGATTCAGAAGCTTTTGCGCGAGCGCATATGCAGCTTCCTTGCTTCCAATGTCCGGCGCGAGCACAAAAAACTCGTCGCCTCCAATTCTGGCTAATGTATCAGTTCCAGAAATCCAACATTAAAACGGGCAAGAGGTTCTCGTGACCACGTATTCCGTATTCACAGATTGGCGTATATTTCTATGCGTTCCGGGCCGGAAAAAGCATGCGGAAGGTCTTCTCATGCAATTATCATGGCACAGCTTGATTCTATTATTTAATTGTTCCATAATCCTGCACGAATGTATTATTGAATTTATTTCGGCAACCTTTCTTTAACTTACAGGACTATTTTATGAGCAAACTTTCCGGAAAAATCGCAGTTATCACTGGCGGCAATAGCGGCATTGGCTTGGCCACAGCCAAATTATTTGCAAAAGAGGGCGCTACAGTCATAATCACGGGCCGTAGGCAAGCGGAGTTAGATGCGGCTGTAGCTGAAATCGGCGGCAATGCCATTGGTGTTCAAGGCGATGTCTCAAAATTGGTCGACCTCGATAAGCTTTATGCCGAGGTTAAGGCCAAATTCGGTCATATCGACATCGTATTTGCCAACGCAGGCATAAGTGAAGTGTCACCTATCGGATATATCACTGAAGAGCATTTCGATAAAGTCTTTGGCATTAACGTTAAAGGCTTGCTGTTTACTGTTCAAAAGGCGTTGCCGTTGCTGGTGGACGGCGGTTCGGTGATCCTTAACTCTTCTGTAGCGAACACGGTGGGATTTGAAGGTATTGGGGTTTATTCCGCGACAAAAGCCGCCGTGCGTTCATTTGCCCGCACATGGACGACGGAATTAAAGGCGCGCAAAATCCGTGTCAACGTGGTGAGTCCCGGCCCTGTTGAAACTCCAATCATTAACAAAATGGGCTTGTCGGCCGAACAAATTGAAACATTCAGCACCAACATAACATCCCAAGTGCCATTAGGACGCTTCGCCCTCCCGGATGAAATTGCCCAAGCAGTGCTGTTCCTGGCTTCTTCCGACAGCAGTTATGTGGCTGGAGTCGATTTGTACGTCGATGGCGGCATGGTTGCGGTTTAGTTTATTCATAGGCGCGTGGCATTTCTTTGCTTGCGCCTTATCCGGCTTTGACATTTGAATTTCTAGAGACGCCCTATACCGAGGTGAACATTCCCCGCGAAAACGCTGCCGAGACTGTGAAAGAACTATCTATGGATGTGTAGAGCGGCAGCGAAACTCATTACACAGTCTACAAAGTGGGTTTCGCTACGCTCTACCCATCCTGCGCTAAAACAATTTTTTCCGGAATTTGCTCAGAATTGAGCTAATTTAAGTCCATGAAATCTTTTAATATCATAGCTGATTCAATAGGAATATAATACTTTATATCTTGCCCAAATGCCTGCTTGATTGTTAAAGTAGCAGGATTTTCTGTGTACTCTGGTGAAAACATGTTCAAACGAATTCGTGGCCTTTTTTCCAACGATTTATCTATCGATTTAGGGACGGCAAATACGCTTATTTACGTTCCGGGCCAGGGAATTGTCCTCAACGAGCCTTCCGTGGTGGCTATTAAGGAAGATAAGGTAAGAGGTCAAAAATCCATTGCTGCAATCGGCGCTGACGCCAAAAATATGCTAGGCCGGACTCCCGGCAATATTACCGCCATTCGCCCGCTTAAAGACGGCGTAATCGCAGATTTTGCCGTCACCGAAAGAATGTTGCGGCACTTTATCAAAAAAGTGCATGAAAACAAGTTATTAAGACCAAGCCCGCGTATTCTGATCTGTGTGCCTTGCGGCTCCACTCAAGTGGAAAGACGCGCAATTCGGGAATCTGCGGCCATGGCTGGGGCCAGAGAGGTCTATCTGATTGAAGAACCCATGTCTGCCGCCGTAGGCGCAGGCTTACCTGTTGACACTGCTCACGGCTCCATGGTGTTGGACATAGGCGGCGGCACATCCGAGGTGGCGGTGATTTCTTTGAACGGGATTGTTTATTCAGCCTCTGTGCGGATAGGCGGAGACCGCTTTGACGAATCCATCATCAGTTATGTCAGACGCAATTACGGCACATTGATCGGCGAGTCCACCGCTGAAAAAATCAAACATCAAATCGGCGCGGCGTATCCGGGCAGTGAAGTAAGAGAAATGCAAGTCACCGGCCGTAATCTGGCGGAAGGTATCCCACGCAGCTTTACCTTAAACAGCAATGAAATTCTTGAAGCCTTGCAGGAACCGCTTTCCGGCATTGTCAGCGCGGTTAAAGTTGCACTTGAACAAACTCCGCCAGAATTAGGCGCCGATGTCGCCAGCCGCGGCATCGTATTGACAGGCGGCGGCGCCTTGCTGAAAGATATAGACCGTTTGATTTCCGAAGAAACCGGCTTGCCGGTTTATATAGCCGATGATCCGTTAACCTGCGTAGCAAGAGGCGGTGGAATGGTTTTGGAAATGCTGGATTCAAAAGGAGCGTCAGCATTCTCGCTTGAGTAAAGGAAAGGCGCAGCTTTTTCCAATCCGGCTAAAAATGCTGTTAGCTAACTGATTATATTTTTTTACAATTGTAATAGGGATATTTTCTAATTCCGGCATCACCGGGCATTTTAATTAAGTCTTTTATTTATTGCTGTTTTTTGAGGTTTTGCCATAAAACTTTTATTTGCCACCGGCCCTTCAGTCAATACTCGATTACTGGTTGCGATATTGGCTTCAATTTTGCTGCTGGTTCTCGATTACCGTGGCACGCGTCTAAACGCATTGCGCTCGCTGTTGTCTTTTGCAGTTTATCCTTTGCAATCTTTAGCCAGCCTGCCTGTCGATACGTTTCACTCTATTTCCGGCACAGTACTTTCATATGTTGAATTACAAAAGGAAAATCAGCGGCTGAAAGAAGTGCAATTGATTAATGATGGAAAATTATTAAAACTGGCGGCGCTTGAAAAAGAAAATATTCGCTTAAGAGTATTACTGGAAAACTCTTTTCAACTGGGTGAACAGGTTCTGGTAACCGAACTGCTTTCCGTCACTCTGGCTCCTTATGAACATA
>CAVUMJ010000301.1:0-4716 GCA_963741375.1 uncultured Pseudomonadota bacterium | reverse complement strand
GAAGAATTTATACACCCGGTGCAATCTGGTTTTTTACGGTCAATCTGGCAGAGCGTAAAGGCAATCAACTGTTATTGGAACATATAGAAAAATTGCGTGAGTCTTTCATAAAAGTTCGTAAAGATCACCCATTTAAAGTGATAGCAATTGTTGTTTTGCCTGATCATTTGCATTGCATATTATCCTTACCGGAAGGCGATAGCGATTTTTCTACAAGATGAGGTTTAATAAAAGCCAACTTTTCCAGAACTATCGCAAAAGGCGAACGCATATCAAACAGTCGCCACAAACGTGGTGAACGTGGAATTTGGCAAAGACGATTTTGGGAGCATCTGATTCGGGACGAAAATGATTTATATGCACATTTGGATTACATACATTGGAATCCAGTTAAACATGGTTTAACAAAAAATGCGGCAGACTGGAAATATTCTAGTTTTCATCGTTTTGTTAAATATGGATTTTATCCAGAGAATTGGTGTAATCTTAACCAAAATTTTGAGATCGATGTTGGTGAATAAAACTTAATGATGCGGTTCGTTCCTCACCGCATCCTACCGGGCTATTGAGCAACAATTAAAGATCATTTTCTCACAGGTCTCGGTTACACCTAATGTGAGGCATCGAATCTGACCTTTGGGTTACCTTTTTCTATGAGGCAATGCGAATAGAACAAATCAGGGCTTTTTTAAAAAGAATAGAGGCAATTAGGGTCAAGTCTTGTTATTTGCATAAATGCAAATAACAAGACTCCGTACTTCGCTATAGTCAGTGACTAATCTTGAAACGTAATGATAAATTGCCGCAGTATCCTTAAATCATTTTTTAAAAAGGTAGTTATGCCGAAAGTCCGTGAAAAATTCGCTACACAGGTTGACGCTACGGTGTTGGCTCAAGTGCTTGAATTGGCTAAGAAAAAAGGCCGCCAAATACAAGCGCTGGTGGACGAGGCTTTGGGCGATTTACTAGAAAAGCATAGCCAAACGCGGCCACGTTCCCACGTCATGGCGACGTATCAGGCTAGTCATGGCCGTTTTTCCGGGCTCTATGAAAAGTTGGCCAAATGACCGATTACTTGACGCTGGTGGAGATTCTGGCTATCCATGACGACCCCAGATGGCGGCTAGAACGGAATCCGCGATTAAGGACAGCTTGAAGCCGCCTTGTTCCGGATGCAATCCGGCTATTATCCCGATGCGATAGGCGAGGCCGCCGCGCTTTGGGAAAGCCTTTCGCAAAACCATCCGTTTCTTGACGGCAATAAACGCACGGCTTTTGCCTGCGCCTACACTTTTTTAGCGATCAATGGCATCGAGATCACAGCGGACGCGGAAGACATATACGCCTTCCTGATGGATTTATATGAAGGCAACCGGTTCCAATTTGAAGCGCTAGACCGCTGGTTGCGTATGAACACCAAATCCTTTGCGTGATTTTTGGCAGCTGTTTGTTGCAAAAGCAAGCCAAGAATAACTCGGCAAAATAGCGTTCAGCTCATATACCTATTATTCATTAAGAGGTCAATTTATATGGCAGCTTTCTGGTGCAAAGACGACATTTGTTTTCGGAATTATCTGTCGGTTCATAGCCGACCCTTGCCACTCAATATCAAATCAAACTAAAGAAAATCTTCTGAAACTTCTGATTAAATCAAGACTTTTACCGCTCAATTTTTTACAAATCTGCACTATTACTCTTTCCAGATTATATAAACCCCTCAGCCAAACGTCAGAAACCTGAAATATTCGACCAACCCTGAATTTGGCTGCCGGTATTTTCGGCAGAGGTTTATTCAGCTTGGACAGATATTTGCTCCTGCAATATCTGCATACACCACGTCCCTGTGGATAACGCTGAGTTAAAGCTTACAGAGAGGTATTTACAGCGTCCTCTGGCGGAAATGCCGGCAGCCAAATCTAACCAAGCAACTGCCTCTTCTCTTGTTTTTGACTGATTAAGGCTTATACGTAATCAGGTACTTTTTTAGGGCATCCCTGCGGCAGTTTTATTAAATTTTCAGGGCTCATTATTTTTTTAAGTTAATCTTGAAGCCCATACGTGTCAGCAATTTCTTGCTGCAAATTTTTGATTTCCCGGAGCATTTCTTCCGGTAAATCATCAGCCCCCTCCGAGGTTAAACAGTTATTTTTGGACAAAATTAAATCCTCCAGTTCTTGTTTAGTATATTCATTCTTACTGGCGTCCTCATGTAATTGCCTCAATTTGAAAATAACATCAAAAACCACGTCGCGGCTAAGATCGTAATTATTTAGGTAAATTGCCAGATTATTTATTCTTTGAATAATTGTTTTCATGGGCGTTCACCATTCGTTAAATCCGGAATCTGCCGGATCAGCCCTGGAGTTGTTCTCTCCAATTGCTTATTGTTTTCCTATTTTTTGTTCAATATGTCAATTGGGATATCAACTGATTGTAAAAAATGCAACTTGCTTTTGCAGCATAAATTTTCAGGGACAACAACTATTTGCTAAATTTAATCCGGAATTTAAGTGCGATTGCCTTGCACGACTACACCCCTTGCGCCGGCGTATTTAGTAATGTTGAGTGGTAGCGCATGACCCCGATGCAAGACGACTGGGATATGCGGATATCGGTTAAGATTCCGCTATGGATTTCAACGCTCTGATCAACAATACGTAAGCCAATAAATTAGCGGGTACTGTCTTTTTGTTTTCCAGGTACATATCACTATAGTGTTTGAGATAAGATTTTTCCACATGCTGCTCGAGATACTCAGTACAGGTTTTGGATTGCCGGCTTAGCATTTTCTTGATTAATTTAGCCGTAAATTGCTGAATATCCGCTCTTAAAATATTGCATATTGTTCTAACCCAGTAATCGCGCGGCGGTATTTTGGCAAGCTGAAGTTCCAATTCCCGGGTACCTAAGGTTTGATCAATATCATTTAGCAATTGATCGATAGCCGAAAAGCCTTGGCCGGTTTCCCGGACTAATGAAACCATAAACATAAAATGACTCAGATTAGCAGTATAAGCCGTTCTTTCCGCCAACTCTATTGGAACACCGGCGCTTTGATAATGATGGCTCTGTGCTTGAATTTCCTCTTTCGCCTGCTGCTTTAGATAATTTCCATAATCAATCAGAAAATGCTTGTAACTTTCTATAATAGCGGCGTCAGGACAAACACCCGACTGATGCATTACTGTCCAGTGGCAAAACTCATGCAAGGTTTTTTCGAGTTGCAGCAAGATTTGATATTGAGTATCAGCAGGGGCTTTATTATCCAGTTCATTGACAGCCGAGCGTATTTCCTGAGCCTGAAGCACTTGATCGAATGTTAAATAGCTCATCACATAAGCCAGCATTTTGCCGTTTTCATTATCATCCTGACCTAAAAAGCTGCATCCAGCCTGATTGATAATACAATTGCTAATAATAGTGGCTTTAATTTCATTAGCTAAAGGGTGATTAGCCAAATACGGCTTAAATCGCTCACGGCAGATAGACGGAAAATACCCCTCCAAATAAGGGTCGTAACAGTGATCCTGCAATAACTTGCTGCGATTTTCCAATTGCTGGGTCAAATACATTTTGGCCGCGGACATTAACACTGCCAGTTCCGGGCGGGTCAGTATTTGTCCGGGGCGGGCGTGTATTTCTTTGTTGAGAGGAAAGGATTCCACCGTTCTATCTAAAAAGCCTGCAGCCTCCAACCTGTCCGCAACCAGCAAAAATAGCGCCGGATTCTCTACATTGCGCCGTTGTTCTAGAGACAAACATAAACTTTGGGCAATATTATGCGCCAATACTGACTGGCAAACCGGTTCGGTTATGTTAATAAAAAGACTCTGGTAATCGGCAATAAGATTTTTCTTGTGCAGATTGGTCAGTAATATTTTTAAATTGACTTCATGATCGGATGTGTCGACGCCTGCCGAGTTATCCACTGCATCGGTATTGATCCGGCCGCCGCGTAAACTGTACTCAATACGGGCTTTTTGGGTAAAGCCCAGGTTAGCGCCTTCGCCGACCACCAATCCCCCCAAATCGCAGGCGTCCACCCGCACAGTGTCATTGTTGCGATCGCCGACGTCTTCGTGCTTTTCCGAACTGGCTTTGACATAAGTGCCAATACCGCCCAGCCATAATAAGTCCACCGGAGTTTTCAACAAATATTGAACCAGCGAGTCGCCATCAATCGATTTGAAGCGTATTCCCAGCCATTTTCTTAATTCCTCAGAAATCGGGATGTCTTTATCGCTTCGGGAATAAACGCCGCCACCGGCGGAAATCAGTTTTCGGTCGTAGTCATTCCAAGTCGAGCCGGGTAATTCAAACAACCGCCGGCGTTCCAGGAAAGGCTCGGCGGATGCTGGCGGATTGGGATCGATAAAAATATGCTGACCGCTAAATGCCGCTAATAAGCGGATATGCGGCGATAATAGCATGCCATTGCCGAACACATCGCCATCCATGCTGCCGATACCGATTACGGTAAACGGCTGACTTTGGATATCCTTGCCTAGTTCGCGAAAATGCCTTTTTACGCACTCCCAAGCGCCTTTTGCGGTAATACCCAAGGCTTTATGGTCATAACCGTGAGAGCCGCCGCTGGCAAAGGCGTCGCCAAGCCAAAACTGATACTCGGCGGCAACGGCATTGGCAATATCGGAGAAACTCGCCGTGCCCTTGTCGGCCGCGACTACCAGATACGGATCGGGATCGTCATGTATA